>JAITAZ010000248.1 GCA_031283825.1 Planctomycetaceae bacterium
TGAAGAACCCATTCCACGCCGTTAGTTTTTTAAATTCGGAATTCGGAATTGTGGGAATCTCTAAAAATTAATTTTAAACCACAGAGGACACAGAGAACACAGAGAAAATTTTAATTTGAATCAAAACATCAACCTTGTCCTTTAGGGACAATTCCAAAATAGCGATGGGTAAAATCGCAACGCGATTTCACCCGTCGAAAATAAATTTGTAACGCGATTTTTTTTCGATGGGTGAAAATTCTAGCGAATTTTTACCCATCGCTATTTTGGGAAACCGCTACGCGGTTTTAATAAAAATTGAATTTTTAGAGATTCCCATTAGTGAATTTTTGTAACGAATATTCGTGATAATTTTTTCCGCTGCACTTTCAGGGCGAAGGAAGATACTTTTTTCACGTAAACAATTACAAAAATACTTTAATTCCAAATTTAAAAACTCGTGAACGGTTACAAAAATATTTACATCATTAAACATTAACCATTAAATTTATGAAAAACATAAAAATCTTAATTACAAATTTTATTGTTGGTCATTTTTTGACTTTTGTTGTCGGAGTCGTTATCGGCGGCGGTTTTATTTTGCTGTTGCTGCGCGATAATTGGATCGACAAAGACTCTCCATCGTTTAATAATGTCTCTCCATCGTTTAACTCCGCTGATCGGAATAACGACGGAGTCGTAAATAAAAATGAATTTAGAAAAATTCTCGTTCAACAAGCTCGTATCAATAATCAAAAACTCAAAAAAATTACTTCGACCGAAACGCCATATTATTCCGCTCCGCCCGTTTCATTCGACAACGCCGATAAAAATAACGACGGACAAGTTGATAAAAACGAATTTCAACAAGCATTAACCGCAAATTATCGTAACGAAAAATCAACTCTCAACTTTTTTCCAAATTCTCAAAATAATAATCAACACGACGATTGCCCGATCAAAGATATGCCCGCAGACGTAAAACCAAACTCCGGCTTCGTTTGGCAAGGCGGAAATAAATCGGCAATTAGTAAAAGTCCAAACTCAATTGCGGCGTCGCGCGACGGCTCTACGCTCTTTGTTTCTTTGCGAGATATAAATTCTGTCGGCGTTCTCGATACGTCGCAAAATAAATTCATTCGATTCATTCCTGTCGGCAATTCGCCAAACGCTATCGAAATCAGCAAAGACGAAAAAAATTTATATGTCATTAACGGCGAATACAACGGACAAATTCAAATTGTCGATATCGAATCGGGAAAAATTCTAAAAGAATCTAAAACAGGTCATACTCCAACCGGAATCACAATCACGCCGGACGAACAACGAGTCTTTGTTTGCAACCGATTCAACGCCGACGTTTGCGAATTCGCTTTGCCGACTTTGTCGCTCTTGCGGAAAATAAAAACAATCCGCGAACCAACCGCGATAGTTGCCTCAAACGACGGAAAAAGAATTTTCGTTACAAATTCTCAACCAGACGACATAAATAATTATCCCGAAAATCCAGAAAAAATTCCCGACGCCGCCGCCGAAATCACCGTTATTAACTCAACAAACGGAATCGCCGAAAATATACGTCTGCCAAAAGGAAGTTGCAACGTAAACGGAATTTGTATCTCGCAAAATGAAGAATACATTTACCTGACTCATCTGATTTCACACTACTGGAACAACACCGATAAACTTGATCGCGGACAAATGAATGTCAACGCAATGAGCATAATTAACTTGAAAAATTTCACCGAAAAAAATAATCAACTAATCACAACTATCACGCTCGACGACCCCGAACTCGGCGCGGCGAATCCTTATGCAATCACGGCAAACAGTCAACAAATTTTTATCACGACAGCAGGAACAGACGAATTAATTACAATCGACTTAAATAAACTACATTCAAAAATCAACCAATCAAAAATATCAGATTTATCAACAGACTTTACTTTTCTCGACGGCATGAAAAAACGAATCAAACTGTCCGGCAAAGGCGCAAGATCAATTAAAATTGTCGATCAAAGCGTATTCGTCGGATTGTACTTTAACGATTCAATTCAACGAGTCGATTTTCACGACAACGGCGAAATTATTTTGTCAGAAATTCCTATCGGGCAAAGGTCGGAATTGTCGCAAGAACGCGCCGGCGAAATGTACTGGAACGACGCGACTCTGTGCTATCAACAATGGCAAAGTTGCGCAAGCTGCCACCCCGACGCACGAATGACCGCAATGAATTGGGACTTGCTGCACGACGGCGCTGATAATCCTAAAAACACTAAAAGTCTAATTTTAAGTCATCAAACTCCGCCGACAATGTGGCTAGGAGATAGAAGACACGCAATGCAATGCACGCGAACAGGTTTTAGATTCATCATGTTTTCAACGCCGCTAAGAGAACCTTGTTTTGCTATCGACGAATATACTAAAACTCTTAAACCAACGCCAAGTCCGCATTTGATCGATGGTAAATTATCAGAGAAAGCTGAACGCGGAAAAAAATTGTTTAACGATCCAAATGTCGGTTGCGTTTCGTGTCATAGCGGTCAATATTTCACCGACTTGAAAATGTACGACGTCGGAAGCGAAGATCAATTTTGCAACCAAAAATTATTCGACACGCCAACCCTAATCGAAACATGGAGAACCGCGCCATATCTACACGACGGAAGATACAAAAACATGAAAGACGTCTTCAAAATCGGAAAACACGGAAAAGAAAATGGAAACATAGAACAATTAACAGATTCACAACTAGACGACCTCGTAGAATACGTTTTGTCGCTATGACTTTAAATTTGTAATTATTTTTGTTTTTTTATAACCATTCACGGTTTTAAAAATTCGGAATTGAGTTTTGAGTAATACAAGCGAAATATTTGTTTTGTAATTTTTATGATATATCAGTGGAATATTTTTTTGTAATATATCAGTAGAAAATTTATGTTAGCCCCGCAGGGGCGAGATGTGCATAACCGGCGGTGTAGCGCAGCGTAACCGCCGGTAAACGCCCCACAAA
>JAITAZ010000253.1 GCA_031283825.1 Planctomycetaceae bacterium
CTTATCTCAAATTATTTTTTCCGCATTGGACAAAACCTGAATACGTTCAAGGTAACGAATTTCAAGCGTATTGTTTAAGACACGCATTTGAAATGCGGCGGATTATTCGGCAACAACTCAGCATACTCGACCCAAACGAATATGCAGGAAAAATTTTTACGGAGATTAAATTAAAAAAATTATAATAAAGTGGCAAAAAAACAACTCCAATGCCGTTTTTGCGAAGCACAAATCGACAAAGACACAAAAGCATTGAACAAAAAATTAATTAACCGCAATCAACCCGACGAAGCATTGGTTTGTCTAAAATGTATGGCGGAAACTTTAGATTGCACAGTCGAAGATTTACGCGACAAAATAGAAGAATACAAATATAGCGGATGCTCTTTATTCAAATGAAAAATCAACGTTTAAAACAACTGATTATCGAAAAATATCCTAATGGTTTTTCCTTTGAACCGACCGCGCTACGATTGGTTGAAGAGAAAATCGGTTATATGCCAAATAAATCCGACCTCGATGAAATGAAACAAGAAATGTTTCAACGAGATGATAAAGTATATTTGTTTTGCGAACACGTCGCCGATGAAAAAACGCTACATGAAGTCATAGATACCGTCGAAGAATGGATTCGTAACTTTGATTGTTTCGCTCTTGAAGTTTTACAAAAAAAATACGAACAAAAAATCAAAAACATATTAAAAATTGACGACTTTACAACGTTTGTTGAGAAGTTGCTTTTTTCGTTTGGGTCATGTAAAACGACCAAGTATTCAAATTCGTGTCAAGTTAAAATAACGCGGTCGGCTAATGTTCGTAATAAAGACGATGGTTTAATGAAACTCGTTAAGCAAATCAACGATATTATTATCGAAAAATATTGCGCCGCCGATTATGAAATTATCGAAAATATACCGGCGATTAATAGCGAATTACTCGCCGCTATAATAAAAGACAAAATTTCGCAAATTATCAAAACAGATAATAGCGGAACAACATGTTTTCAATTAGCCGAAAATCACCTGCCAGACGACTTGAGCGAAAAAATTACTGAATCAATCAATAAACTTGAATCTGCCAATTTAGAAATAACACAAGAAGCATTGCACATAGTTTTGTCGCTTTTATACAAGACAAATTTCAATGAAACATATTTTCTCCGCGATATGAGAACATTTCGTAGAGTTATCGAAAAAAATTACAACAACGATGATCGCAACTGGAAAGATAACGCATTCAGTTTATTAACAAAAAAAGAAAATAAAGAATAAATGTATTCGTACACGTGGGACGAAAAAACGCACGGTTATATTTTAACGACGCAAACGGGAAAGTTTGTCGCCAACGAAATTCGTCCGGTCTTTGCCGAAGAACTTGACCTCCTACAATTCGATCAACGTTTCGCCTATGACAAAATTGAAATCGCTCCGCTGATGTGGGCGCAGAAAAATGTCTTTTGGGCAGACGGTGAAAAAGTCGCACAACTCAATAAAATCGAACATGAAAAACCAATTACCGCCGAATATTTTTTTGACAAGAAAAAGAAATTGCATCCTGTAGATATTCCAAAAATGATTAACGCCAATACAGAAATTATGGACGCGCTTGTTTTTGATACGCTCAAACGAATCAAAGAGATGTTTGATCAATACGCTAATAATATTCCTTACATTGCTTTTAGCGGAGGTAAAGATTCAGTCGTGTTGCTTGATCTTTGTCATCGCGTTTTACCGTTGAATGTTCCGGTCGTGTTTAGCGATACTGATATGGAATTACCTGACACTTACAAAGTGTGGGATGAAATTCAAAAACGGTATCCTGAACGAAAATTTATAAAAGCTCAAGCGGACAAATCGGCGATTGAAAATTGGCGTCTTTTTGGACCACCGAGTCGTGTTTTGCGTTGGTGTTGTAGCGTTCACAAAATCTCTCCGGCGATACTTGCGTTGAGAAACTTGTTAATGTCAAATTTAAATCCAGCGTCAAAATTTCTTTGTTTTGTAGGAGTTCGCGGCGATGAAAGCGCACGTCGGAGTGAATATGAAGACATTGGCGAAGGCAAAAAGAATAATAATCAAGTGCAAGCAATGCCGATTCTCGAGTGGTCGGCGCATGAACTTTGGTTATACATTTTTCAAAAAAAATTGATTATCAACAAGGCGTATCGGAAAGGACTACAACGCGTCGGTTGTATTCTTTGTCCAATGTCAAGTGATAGACATACGATTTTTTGTCAAAAATTGTATCAAAAATCAATAGCAAAATTTGCAGAAGAAATAATCAATTCATCTAATCGTGATTTTTCGTCTCAAGCAGATGCTGACAACTTCGTTTATCACGGCGGATGGCACGCAAGAAAAAGCGGAACTTTTTTACGTGAGATGATTGATATTCCTAAAGTCAAACGAGAGTGTGATAAGATAAAATTTTTATTACCTATTAATAAAAAACATGTATTGTTGACATGGTTTAAGACACTAGGATATTTGTGTCAAAACGAAGATAAATATAATCTATTTCTTCGGAACGGTACAATTACTATTCAAATAGAAAAAAAGAGCAATGAGTTAGAATTTGAACTAACTCTTAACAACGTTACAATAAAGAATGTTGAAACTGTTATTTCACGACTTGTTAACAAATCAATGATGTGCGTTGGTTGCACAGTTTGTGAATCAGAATGTTCTTTTGGAGCAATTCGTTTTACCCCTAAATTTCAAATTAATGAAGAAAAATGCATAGGTTGTCAAAAGTGTCTTTTACTGCACGAAGAAGGCTGTTTAAGATTCTTTTCTAAACGATATGCAGGAGGAACAACAATGAATATTTCTGGTATAAATAAATATATGACCTTTGGATTAAATCCGAATTGGATATCCATTTTAATAACAGAGAACGAACATTTTCGTTCAACAATATCGTTAGGTAATCGTAAAATTCCAGCAGCGGTTACATGGTTTCGCGAGGCGGGACTAATCGGAAAAGATACTTCTATTAAAGTAACCCGATTATTGGATATTGCAAAAAAACAGGGTAGTTCTGATTTATTGTTGTGGCATTGTATTTGGTTGGGTATTGTTAATAGATCGCCGCTTGTCAAATGGTATGTCTGTAACGCACCTCTAGGCAAGACAATAGAACGCGAGGAACTAGACAAGATATTGGCAAAATCTGTTGTATCAGAATCTGTGCGTAAAGGCGCAATGCAATCGCTAATGGTATTATTGAGGGGTGAGCTGTATTCACTTTCTCCTCTTGGCGCGGGTGATTTACCTCTTGTGCATGTGGAGATGAAAGGTAAAACGGTAAAATCGCTAATGCGTTTACCAATTGTGCCGGATAATTTAGTCGTTCTTTATGGTTTGTATTTAATGGGTCAATTGACGAAACGCAATTCGTTCACGGTACGTGAAATGATGAACGCAGAATTCGAGACGCCGTGTGTTTCTCCGCTTTATGCATTCGGTATTGAGCCTCCTGAATTTCAACGAATTTGCAATGGTTTATCGAGCAAGTATCCTGATTTCTTATCGGTATCGTTCACGCTTGGTTTAGACGAAATACGCTTAAACGACTCAAAGACAATTGACGACGTGTTGGATTTAATTTTGAATTGTTGAGCAAATATATTTACCTAATAATCTTCCTACTACTTTAAAATTCGTCCTGATAGGTGTTGTGAAATTTTTGTAATATATCAGGTAACAGCATTGTATTTTCGTTGAATCGTAGGTTATTCAGTCCCGCTAGGAACGACACTTGATAACGCAAAAAAATTGTATCTCGTTCTGAATATCAAGTGTCATCCCTAGCGGGACTTTTAAATGTGTTATTGCCGTTACCGTATGCTAAAGCATACGGTTAATAATGTACTGTCCTTGCAGGACAATGAAAAATAAAATTGTCCAGTAAAATTATTCCACTGATATATTAC
>JAITAZ010000260.1 GCA_031283825.1 Planctomycetaceae bacterium
CTTGTGCATGAACGATTACAGTAATTTATTGTTACAATAATTTATAGTGTCGTCCCTGCGGGACTTTCGGTTTGTGGGACGTTTACCGGCGGTTACGCTGCGCTACACCGCCGGTTATGCACATCTCGCCCCATGCGGGGCTATCATAAATTTGTAACCGTTCACGGAATTTTTTATTTTTTTATCGCAAAATTAAAACGCGAATAGTTACAAATTAACAAATGTAGAGACGCAATGACTTGCGTCTCATTGTTTGATCAAAAGATTATCAATAGAGATGCAATGCCTTGCGTCTCTACATTGGGGTTATCAATTTAAAAATTCGTGAACGGTTACATAAATTTTACATGAGGTTTTTAGATGTTACCTACAACTATCATTTTATTGTTTCATTGTTTTTTTAATTTTTTGCGCAATTGAATTCGGCGATAGTTCGTAATAATCTAAAAGATATTTATAATCTCCGGGCTTACAAAACGTGTCAGGGATTCCAATAAATAATTGAATCGGCGTATTTTTCAACGTTGATTTATACTCCGAAACGGCAGCGCCAAGACCGCCGACTACATTGTGTTCCTCAACCGTAACTATTAATTGAGACCTCTTACATGCAATCTCAATTGCTTCTTTATCAATCGGCTTAATCGTGTGCATGTTTATCACCGCCGCAGAAATTCCATAACTCTCAAGTAACTTTGCCGCTTCAAGCGACACATAAACCATTGTTCCACTTGCTATTATTGTTACATCTCCACCCTCTCGTAACATTATCGATTTGCCTATTGAAAAATCATAACTTTCATTATAAACAATAGGACAATTCAATCCTCCCGTTAAACGAATGTATATTGGAAGATCACTCTCCGCCGCCGCCAATGCCGTCATGTAAGCCTCAACACTATCAGCCGGAGATAAAACAATCAAATTCGGAATCGTTCTTATTAGACTTAAATCTTCAATTGCATAATGCGTATTGCCCGACATCCCCATCGCCAATCCCGCCGACGATCCAATAACCTTCACATTTAAATTATGATAACCCAAATTATGACGTATTTGTTCAAAACTCCGCATAGTAATGAAAGTCGCGTAAGTTGTCGTAAAAACACAATTCCCCTCCATTGCAAGTCCAGCAGCAATGCCAATCATGTTTTGCTCGGCAATGCCGACGTTGATAAATCTATCAGGATAAGACGTCTTAAAACGATTTAATCCCGACAGAAAAGCTAAGTCCGCCGTCAAAACCTTAACGCTATCGCGCGATTTAGCAATCTCAAGTAAAGCAACGCCAAAAAATGTTCCCATCTGACCAAGCCTTGACCACGCCCGAATATTTGCCGACGTCAAATTAGTCATTCGATAATCTCCCTTTCAATTTCTGAAATAGCCGTTTCAAATTGCACTTGATTAAGCGTTTTATGATGCCACTCGCGATTGCCCTCCATAAAAGAAACACCCTTTCCTTTAATCGTATCGGCAATAATAACTCGCGGTTTGCTCCCTTGAATAGGCAACGTCAAAATCTCGTAAATAGCCTGAACATTGTGTCCATTTACTTCAAACACTTCCCATCCAAACGACATTAATTTTTGCGACAAATTTCCAAGATTCATAATTTCACTCGTAAGACCGTCATACTGTAAATTATTTTTATCAATAATGACAATCAAATTATCCAGACAAAATTGCGAAGCCGACATAAACGCCTCCCAATTTGATCCCTCGTCGCATTCGCCATCGCCTAGCAAAACAAACACTCTGTTTTTTCTTTTTTTTTGTTTTGCGTCCCATGCCATGCCAACTCCAACAGATAAAGCCAATCCTAGACTCCCTCCGCTATATTCTATTCCGTACTTTAAGTTTCTCATCGGATGCCCAGCGAGAAAAGAACCATTGCTTTCAAATGTTTCAAGTTCTTCTAAACTAATAAAACCTACTTCGTATAAAGCCGTATAATACGCAAGCACGCAATGAGCCTTGCTAACAAGAAAACGATCCCGCTCGTCCCACATTGGATCAGAAATATTGAAGTTCATGATTCCTCCGTACATAACGGCAAAAATTTCTATACAAGAAAAACCTCCGCCTAAATGAGCGCCGATATTTCCGGCATTTAACGCCATTTTCAAGGCATTCAACCGCATACTTTTTGCCATAACCGTAAATTTATTTATCAATTCACATTTCATATTTATTGAATCCTCCGTCAACTCTTAAAATTTGTCCCGTTACGCTTGCCGCTAAATCAGACGCAAAAAATAAAACTGCGCCGGCAATTTCACGCGGCTCGGCAAATCTTTTTAATGCAGTGCGTTTAATACGGTCTTCTATAATTTCAGGCGTCGCGATTTTTATCATGTCTGTTTTGGTCATGCCCGGCGCAACTGCATTTACCAATACTCCAAATGAATCAAATTCCATCGCAAGTTTTTTCGTTGCGCAAATTATCGCCGCCTTGCCGCTGGAATACTCAAGTTGGTCAATTCCGTCGATTCCGCTCATCGACGAAATAAAAACAATCCGACCACCCCGCCGACGACTCATTATTCGACCGACTAATTGAGTCAAAAATATCTGCGAAAAAAAATTAATTTCAAAAATATTTTTTATCTGTTCCATTGAAGTCATCACAAAAAGCATACTGTCCGGAACGACTCCGGCATTATTAATGAGAATGTCAACCGGTTTTTTTTCAGACGCGATTGTCTTGACTCCGTTTTTTATTTGCTCTTGATTAGATAAATCAAAATAAACCGGTTTAACTTCAACGTTGAAATTCTACGATATTTCTTTGAGAAAATTCTCAAATTCGTCATTTTTTTTTCGAGCGTGCGCCCAGATATTTGCTCCGTTTTCTGCAAAAATCTCAACAATCGCCTTACCGATTCCGCGATTGCTTCCAGTAACAATTGCGTTTTTGCCTTGTAATAACATTATTTTTTTAGTTGAATTAGTTGTAGTTGAATTGTTGTAGTTGAATTTGACGCCGGAATTAGACGCCGTAGGCATTGCAGACGTAGTAGTTGGCAATCGAATAAATTCATTATTCGGCGTTTGAAATTATTATGAGCAAGTACAGAATTTAATCTGCCGACGTCTTTTTTATTTTCGACGTGTTGGAGATTTTGTTGATTGTGGTATTGGGTCATTTTCTGCCTTTCTTTTAGCGAAAAGCAGACCGACAAGAAAACGCAGCGTAGAAAAAAAAACGGGAACGCTACGTTGCTCCGAGCGAGTTTCCCATTCATACCACTGAAATAGCCGAGTATTATTAACGGCAGAATAGCGCAAGCGCAATCCCGAAACTCGCAAGCCCAATGCATAACGTCCCCTTTCGGGTAACGCATGATCATTGAGTTTTATTTGCAACTTCCAACCGGAAAAAACCGGATGGTATTTGGAAGCGCAATGAGCAAAAACCTGCGATCTGATTCAAATTAGGCGAACATTCTACGACAGATCAATAAATTGACAAGTAGGGTAGAAATTGAAAGAATTTCATCAAAAAACAAAATTCAAAAATCTATTTTGTAACCGTTCGCGGTTTTTTAAATTCGGAATTATGTAATATTAGTCGGAAAATTTATTTTGGATTTTGCGTTGTAACAATTTATTAGGGACTTTTAGCGTTTTTAAATTTCTAAACCCAATGTAGAGACGCAATGCTTTGCGTCTCTATCGATGATCTTTTGATCGAACAATGAGACGCAAGGCATTGCGTCTCTACATTTGTTAATTTGTAACTATTCACGTTTTAATTTTAAAAAATATTCTCTCTGTGAACTCTGTGTTCTCTGTGGTTAATAAAAAAACGAGTTTTTAGAGATTCCCTAATTTAAAAACAATGATTAACGACTCAAAAGACAAACCAAACTATTCCACTGAAATATTATTAACGACTCTCTATCGTTTAATTTATAACTGTCAAATTGGCAGTTGATATTAAAATCTTTTGTTTGTTTTAATTCATTTACTTCTATTATATTACAAATAAAATTTTATCTTATTTTTCTTTTGGCACGTGAATTGCAAAACGGAATAAACTTTGGTACTAACTATTGATAATTTGTAACTATTCAGTAGATAAACAACCATCGATCAGGTAGAAGACCTTTCGTCGAAAGGTCGTGTCGATAGACAGTAATCAGATTAATTTCGATAATTAACACGAACAAAAACATTTGATCTTCAATTATTGACGTTAATCTTAATTTATCATCGTTAACGTTGCTGAATAGTTACGATAATTACGTTTAATCCGAATCAATATTAAATATAAAAAGTCAAAAGTAATGTTATTCGGATTGAATCGAAGGATGCGTTACAAAGTTGATAGAAGTCGATTTGAACGAAAATAATTTTAATGAATTACAACAATTGAATATTCGTATTAGGGACGAATATTCAATTTATCATTAAACCCTAAAAGCGAGGATAAATTAAATGGCAGGCGAAAAAATAATTGGAATTGATCTTGGCACGACAAATTCTGTTGTTGCGGTCATGGAAGGGAAAGAATATAAAGTTATCCCAAATGCAGAGGGTAATAGACTTACGCCAAGCGTCGTAGCGTTTACAGACGGCTCGGACTATCTTGTCGGCGAACCGGCTCGACGTCAATCGATAACTAATCCGACGCGAACGGTTGCTTCAATTAAACGCTTTATGGGACGCCGACACAGCGAAGTTGCAACTGAAGAAAAAATGGTGCCGTATAAAATTGTCGGCAGCTCAGATGAATATGTCAAAGTTGAAATCGACGGCAAACATCATACGCCGCCCGAAATCTCGGCTATGACTCTGCGAAAATTAAAAGAAGCCGCCGAAGCATATCTCGGACATAGAGTTACAAAAGCCGTTATCACCGTCCCCGCATACTTCAACGACGCACAACGTCAGGCAACAAAAGACGCCGGACAAATCGCCGGTTTAGAAGTCGCAAGAATTATAAACGAACCAACTGCGGCGTCGCTCGCGTACGGTCTCGATAAAAACGTTAATCAAAAAATTGTAGTGTTCGACTTAGGCGGAGGAACATTTGACGTCTCTTGTCTCGAAGTCGCCGACGGAGTTTTTCAAGTTTTAAGCACAAACGGCGATACGCATCTAGGAGGAGACGACTTCGACGAAGTTTTAATAAATTACGTCGCCGAACAATTCAAATCAGAACACGGAATCGATCTACGAAAAGACGCAATGGCTTTGCAAAGATTACAAGAAGCATGTGAAAAAGCAAAACGAGAACTCAGCTCCGCTCAGTCAACCGATATAAATTTACCGTTTATCACGGCGGATCAAAACGGACCTAAACATTTGCAAAACAAATTAACGCGATCTAAATTTGAACAACTTACAGATCACCTTGTTGAACGATGTAGAGGTCCGGTGCTTCAAGCTCTCAAAGACGCGAAGTTGTCTCCGTCGGATATTAACGAGGTCGTGCTTGTCGGAGGTTCGACGCGAATCCCGAAAGTTCAAGATATGGTTCGAGCAATATTCGGCAAAGAACCGCATAAAGGCGTCAATCCAGATGAAGTTGTTGCCGTTGGCGCAGCGATTCAAGGCGGCGTGCTTGCGGGCGAAGTTCGCGATGTCTTGTTGCTCGACGTAACTCCGTTGAGTCTTGGAATTGAAACGCTAGGCGGAATAATGACAAAATTAGTCGAAAGAAACACAACTATTCCAACAGAGAAAAAACAAGTATTCAGCACGGCAGACGACAACCAAACTGCTGTAACAATCAAAGTTTTTCAAGGCGAACGTGAAATCGCGTCTCATAACAGACTTCTTGATCAGTTCAATCTTGAAGGACTTCCGCCAGCACCAAGAGGAGTCCCGCAGATTGAAGTGTCATTTGACATCGACGCAAACGGTATATTAAACGTCTCCGCGAAAGACTTGGGAACAAAGAAAGAAACAAAAGTTAGAATCGAACAATCGTCGGGTTTGTCGGAATCTGAAATCGAAAAGATGAGAAAAGACGCAGAAGAACACGCGGCTGAAGATAAACAAAAACGCGAGTTAGTCGAAGCCAAAAACGGCGCAGAATCGATGTGTTTCCAACTCGAAAAGTTGCTGAAAGAAAACGACGCAACTTTGAATCAGTCGGACAAAGACGCGATCAACGCCGCAATCGGAAAAACAAAAGAAGCTATCGCAACTGATAATTTAGCAGAAATAAAATCAGCGACAGAACAACTCGAAAGAGCGTCTCACGCAATGAGCAAAGCAATGTACGAAGCGGCGGCTAATGCGTCAAAACAAACAAACGGCTCACCCGATAACGCAACAACAGAAAAACCAAAAGACGACGACACAATCGACGCCGAATTCGAAGTAAAATAAAACTTGGAGAAATCAAAAACAATAAACTTCTCGTTGAATAATTACGAAACAAAAAATCCGCGTCTTTAACCGGACGCGGATTTTTTTTGTTGATATTCTTCAAATGTCCCTTTACTCATTCATTCCCTTCCAACTACAACTAATACAACTTTAGAAATCAACTTCGATAGTTTTACATCCGATTGATTCCATTTTTTCATTTAGTTTTTGGAAAGTATTTTTGTCTGGACAAATACCTACGATAGCTCCTCCGCTTCCTGCAAATTTTGCGGATACGCCGCACGATCTCGCGGTTTCTACCATTAAAATATGCTCAGGCGGTAATTGACATATTGAACGCCGTAAGTCAAAATTCTGGTTGATAAGAGAATTTAACTTGTCAACGTCCTGATTCAAAATCGCTTTTTTGGCTTCAACAGTAATCTCCGCGAATCTTGACATCGCCTCGACAACTTGCAGTTCGCCATTATCGTAACGAAAACGCAAATTGTTATGAAACACCTCCGTCGGCTCGCCAAAATCAGTCGAATACGAAACATAAAACGACGGCAATAACGATAACGGCAACTCCTCATAACAACCGCCAATAAAACCCTCTTCAATTTGTTCGGATTCTTTCGCAAAATCCATGTAAACGCAGCCTTCGTAAACTTGCGCAACACGATCCTGAAGTCCGGCAGTTATGTTAAGTTGCTCACGCTCAATCGAAAGAACAAGAGAAGGAAGAACCTGTTTTGAAATCACTACCTCATAAAAATTCATCAAAGCACGAAGAGTCGCAACAACAATCGCACTTGAACCCGCCATCCCAACTTGACGCGGAATAGTCGTATCGTATCGAATAGAAAAATTACGGTCATGCAATCGAATTCCGCGAGATTTACAATAAATCGCAAAACCATAAATCGCAGCTTTGACAAGACGAATCCCGCCGTAATATCCGTGCAACTTTACGTCTTGAGTCATTTCGCGAATCGAACCAAAAACACTTTCATCACTAGGACTCGGCACAATTTCAATCCGATCCCACTCATAAAGCGTAACTTGAGACCTGAAATTTTTAACAATAATTGAAATCGTTTTACCGTTATAAGCGTCGGAAGGATTGCCAATCAGTCCGGCACGAGCATAAGCATGACAACGTATAATTTCCATTTTCAAATAATGCGAATTAAAGGTTAAAACGTTTTGAAACAACGTCTATTATTTTTTGTAACAATTAAACTGACAAATTATGAAACCAATTTATTCAAGCCTTACAGACGATCCTGAAATATTGGAGTTAGTATCAATGTTTGTTAATGAGATGCCAAAACGAATCGCACAATTCAATGCTTTGCTAGAATCAGACGATACGAAAGGCTTATTAAATTTTGCTCATCAATTGAAAGGCTCAGCAGGAAGTTACGGTTTTGCCGAATTAAGTTCCGCCGCCGCAGAAATCGTATCAGCAATAAAAAACGAAAAACCAAAAAACAAAATTATCGTTCTAGTTAAAAACCTAATCGAACTATGTAATTCTGCCTCTGTTAAACCCAAAAACGTAACTTTTAAGTAACAATATTATTTTCTCCCTTTTCACAAACTCGCGGTTCAACATAAAAATTTAGTAACCATTCACGAGTTTTTAAATTCATAATTTTGAATTTGGGATTTTTTTCGACGAGTGAAAATTCTACGAATTTTTACCCATCGCTATTTTAGGCAACCACTACGCGGTTAAAATTATTTTCCCCGTTTTTATTTCCGAATTCCGAATTTTAAAAAACCGTGAACTGTTACAAAATTTAATTTTTAGAAAGTACTTTTATCAATTCCTGTTTTGTATTTTCTCAAAAAATTATCGAACGCACAAACGAAACTATTCTCAACATTTTACTTGCCTTTTATCGTTTCAATAATTAAATCGATAGGCGATTTCTTTGATCCGTTTTTCTTTTGAAGAACAGCTTT
>JAITAZ010000270.1 GCA_031283825.1 Planctomycetaceae bacterium
CGCGGCGGTCGGGGCGGATTCGGGATGGGCGATGAAAAGCCGATTCCTCCGCCGGCTCAAGTTGCGCCTCTTTCGGTTGAAGAGCGTCAGAGCAAATTGAAAATTGCCAACGAGAAAGCGATTTCGTTTTTGCGTAACAAGCAAGCTGAAAATGGTTCTTGGGCGGCGTCGCCGCGTAGCGGAATCGGTCCGACTGCGGTTATTCTGACCGGACTTTTAAACGGCGGCGTTAAACCAGACGACCCCGTAATCAAAAAAGGATTAACGTTTCTTGAAGCGTCAATTAAGAAAGACGGCGGGATTTATTCGAGCGCGCATTTTCAGAATTACGAAACTAGCGTTGCAACGCTTGCATTCGCTACGGCAGATAAATTGATCAAAGCGTCGGGCAAGAAATCGCCTTACGACGAGTTGCTTGCCAATGCCCAGAAAGCGTTGATTGGTCAGCAGTATGTCGAGGGTCGGAACGTTGAGAAAGACGACTCGCGATACGGCGGTCTTGGATACGGCGGAGATACGCGACCGGATTTATCCAACACGCAATTTTTTCTCGACGCGCTTAAAGCAACGGGCAAAAATTCCGACGATCCGGCGATTCAAAAAGCGTTAGTTTTTGTTTCGCGGAATCAGAATCTTGAATCGGAACATAATAAGTTGCCGTTTGCGTCGAAGAATCAGGACGGCGGATTTATTTACACTTCGACAACCGGCAGCAGTTCGGCGGGAACGACTGAAAGCGGCGGATTGAGAAGTTACGCGTCGATGACTTACGCCGGTTTAAAAAGCATGATTTACGCCGGTCTGACAAAAGAAGATAAACGAGTAAAAGCCGCCTACGATTGGATTACAAAAAACTACAGCGTAGTTGAGAATCCGGGAATGGGACAGCGCGGTTTGTTTTACTATTATCACACGATGTCCAAAGCGTTAGGCGTAATGGACGAAAAAGAAATCGTTGACGCAAAAGGTAAAAAACACGATTGGAAAGCCGAACTGACTGATCAATTGTTAGCGTCGCAGAAATCGGACGGTTCGTGGATAAACGAGGCTTCGCCCCAATGGATGGAAAACGACCCGCACTTGGTAACAGGGTTCGTGTTGATCGTGCTGGCAGAGTGCGAAAAAACAAACGCGAACAAATAAATTATCGTAACAAAAATTAAATTCACGCTCGCAAAAAAACTATTTAAACTGCTTGCACTTTAATTTTCGGTTATCGACGCCAGCTTACATTTGGAATGCAGGCTTTTACGCTCTCGAATCGCCGAAAATCATAGTACGAGTTGTATAAACGAAAAATCTTTACGCGATAATTTATCGTTACGAAAATTAAATCGTAATAAATTTTACGCCTTGTCGAAAATTTTTCGACGACGGTTTGCGATAAAGGTGTGTAGTTTTGTTTTTATGCGAGTTAATAAAAATAGGAGCAAATTAATGAAAATTAAATTTCAATTAAGACAATTTTTCGGTTTCACGTTGGTAGAACTGTTAGTTGTAATAGCGATTATAGGATTGTTAATCGCTCTATTATTACCAGCCGTACAAGCCGCAAGAGAAGCCGCAAGACGAATGTCGTGTTCAAATAATCAAAAACAAATGTCATTGGCGCTGCATAACCATCACGACGTAAACGAAGCATTTCCAAATGATTCGCAAAGGTACCAACTATCTACTCCTGTAGTGTATAGTGGAAATACCTATACCTCATATACCGATGGCTTGACATGCTGGGCAAAAGTTTTTCCGTTTATGGAACAAACGGGGCTTTCCGAAGCGATAAACACGACAATCAAAAATGCGATTGAAACCGCTATTAGCGGAGCAGCCACTGGTGAACCAATGGTTGTTACACGCGGCGGACATACAGTTACAGGTGCTTTAGCCATGAATAAAGTTCCCACTTTCCTTTGTCCATCGAACCCGACAGTAATTAACCCTGTTTCTGGCGTTTCTAGCGGATATTACTGTCATTATTTCGGTAATAGCGGCGCGTTGGAACAATCGGCGGATTTGTCGCAAACCAGCGCGGATCCCGCGCCGCCTTACACTTACGGCGAGTACGGAGGAAGTCCTGGAGGCGGCGGAAAAATTGCTACCAACGGCGTTATTTATCAGAACAGTAGAATTTCATTTGCAAGTATTACAGACGGTTCGTCTAATACATTTGCTTGGGGTGAAATCGCATGGGAACAGTATAGATACAGCGGTTGGAACAGGTCAACGGGACCAACAACGAATTCCGCCAAAGCATACGCGGAACAATTGCCCTTTAATTATTTCAAAAGAGGCGATCCGACAACAATGACTTATCCAATCACTGGATTCAATCCGACAACTCCGACAGTTAGTCAACAAACTTCCTGCGGCGCTTACGGGTCGAAACATCCGGGCGGTTTGAATATTGGACTTTGCGACGGATCGGTTCGTTTTGTAAGCGAAACCGTTGAAAACAATATCCGGCTCGGTTACGCTTGTCGCGACGACGGAGCCGCCGTTTCATTGCCGTAGATTTTTTTGAATGTAAAAAAATCGTAATATTTCAGCGTAATTTTGTTTTGTCTTTTGAGTCGATTGATCAATGATTTTAAACGATAACGTTCCTTTTGTCCTTTAATGTCTCTTTAAAATAATATGGTTTTACAAAAAGTTCTTGAAAGAGAATAAAAGTTAATCATGTTTTTTTAAGAGACAAAAGGGGTAATCGTTCACGGGTTTTTAAATTCGGATTTGAATTGCTAAACCCAATGTAGAGACGCAATGCTTTGCGTCTCTATCGGTGAGCTTTTGATCGAACAATAGAGACGCAAGGCTTTGCGTCTCTACATTTGTTAATTTGTAACTATTCGCGTTTGAATTTTTCGATAAAAAATAAAAAATTCCGTGAACGGTTACCAAAAGGGACAGACCGGTTTGAAATCCGTGATTAACGACTCAAAAGATAAAACAAATTTTACGCCGATTTATTACGACACATTTTGAATAAAAATAAAAAATATAGGAGTAAATAAAATGAAAATTAAATTTCCATTAAAACAATTTTTTGGCTTTACACTCGTTGAATTGTTGGTAGTAATAGCGATTATCGGACTTTTAATTGCCTTACTATTGCCCGCCGTTCAAGCGGCTCG
>JAITAZ010000053.1 GCA_031283825.1 Planctomycetaceae bacterium
TTTTGCGGCTTAAATCAACCGGTCCATTTAAACCAATTTCAAAAAGTCGCGGATGAGACGGAGCGAGTAAAGGATCGTCAATTTTTCTGGACGACTGGAGATTGTCAAATATATCAACAGTTTTTTGGGACACTGTTGTTGCTCCGAGAATCCCTTGAAATAATGCGGTTTGGTAGGAAAACCGAAATGGTAAAATCCCATGCTGATATTTTTCATTAAGTTGTAAACCATGACTGGAACCAACGATAAGATTCTTCGTACAAGTCAAATATTGTGATTGCCATAATGCCGCATCTAAATCGGTTGTAAAAAAAATCACATTTGGAAATGCAGGACGTAATATCTGTAAAAGGAGTACTTTGTCGTAAACATCGCTTCCTAGAATACCAATTGCCTGAAATTTTTTACCGGTCGAATATTCCTGATAAAGCATTGTATCGCGTAAACGAATCAAATAATCGTATTGATAATTTCCTTTGGGCGAATAGTTTTTCGATGCCAATAATCGTTTTGATAATGACGATTCTGACGGAGAATTATTAGTATCGAGTGAGTTGCTTGAAGTCTTATTATCGTTTGTGGTTTGGATAGAACCGTCAAGTCCCCGCAAGTAAGTGAAACGATAAAAATTTTTGTTAGTAATTTTGCTGTCGCGTTCAAAGATATGTCGAAATATTTTTGGAAGCGACCTGCCAAATAACGTATCATTTTCGGCAATCATCGCAATATTATCTTTATCAAAATTGATACCTCGACGCTTCAATTCTTGTGCTACTGTTTCCGCAACGAGTAAATCGGAACACGTTGGATAAAGCCAATTCCTTTCAATTTGAGGAGCGTAAGCAGTTCCGAATAAAGCAGAAAACCTTCCAACCATTTGCCTGAACGCTTCGTAAGTAAATTCTTTT
This sequence comes from Planctomycetaceae bacterium, assembly GCA_031283825.1. Taxonomy (GTDB): domain Bacteria; phylum Planctomycetota; class Planctomycetia; order Pirellulales; family Thermoguttaceae; genus WRKP01. The sequence continues at coordinate 909 of JAITAZ010000053.1, forward strand.
TCTGATCTTGATTTATTATCATCATTCTTATCGTCGTCGGCGGTCATAATGAAATCAAGCGGCGCTGTTGCAAAAACATTGAAAAATGTAATCTTCGCGTTACGAAGAGCTTGAACGGTAGGATTATTATCGTACGAATTTGTATTACCGGATATTGTCTTATTGGAAGATTCAATTTCTTGACAAATCGCCTTGAGTGTTGTCGAACTCCATGGACCAAAAATATAGAATGGAACATTTTCGTTTTGATCCGTTTTACAGTTTGATTGACTTCTTATTTTATTTTCGTTGCGCGAATTCTTTTTATTAGATTTCGGGAAGTCGCCCAATAAAACATTTTGTTTTTCAGCTTGAAATAAAGAGAAGAAACAGGAAAGCAACTTAATAATCAGAGACTCTTGGTCTTCCTGTAACAATTCATTTCTGAGTTTACTAAGATTAGCAATCGTTTTTGGTTTAGGACCTGACGCAAAATATTCATCAGCAATCCAAACAACAAGAATTCGGTCAAAAGTTGAGTCAAATGAAGAGCGTCGTCGTTCTTTTGAATTGAGTTTAAAGAAAAACTCATACGGAACCATGGTTGTTTGATTAGAATTTGTTGGCATGAAAGGGAGGTATCCCAAATTTTCGCCGTTTTCTGGTGCGTATCCTCCGGCGGCGAGTGCCGAAACAACTGCAACACGAATACGTTGACGACGTTCTATGCGGTCGCCAAATAATCCGCTAGGAGCCATCACTCCCATAATAAGCAGAGAGGAATCTGTATCTTTATTTTTGTCGCGATCTTGAAAAAATATTTTCTTGAGTTCCCAACAATGTTTTTTGTTGAATTTGCTTTCACGATGAAAATCATTATATGGTTCAAACGGGTCTTGCCAAGAGCGAGCCGTAGCTTTTTCTACGGGAAGGAGCAAGCCGGTTACCGAATCGTGCTGATAATTCGGACGCGGGCTTTTGATTGATGATTGAGACCACCAAACGCCGCCAACAACGAGAACAAACAATAGACCAAGATTCACAAACGCTTTCGAGGAAAAAAACCCTTCTTTCATAATTTTTTACGGGGTAAAATAAGCTGACATAATAAAATCACTAACACGATATAAACTGTTCGCACTTTAAATTTCAGTTAGATCCGTCTGATTACTTTCGTAAAGTAGTTTTAAGCTCTTGCGTTGCAGAAATTTATGATACGATTTGATTATATACTTTTCGCACTTGAAAATTCGATTTTTTGAAATTTAATGAGACAAGTTTGAATTTAAAAATCCTGTTAATATTGTCTAAAAGCAAAAACAAAAATTTCAAATGTGATGGATATATTATAATATATTTCAACGAAATAAAGAATTATTCATAAAAATAATGTTATATTTTTATGAAAGAAAAGTTTAGTTATTCATTATAATCTATACAATTGATAAAATCAGAACCCTTTAATAATAGGGAATTTTAAAAATTCATATTTTATGGTATAGTTTAGTTTTGAATTTTTGTTACGATAAAGTAACGTGTGATTATATTTTTCGAGTGATTTGTATTTACGTTAGTCGTTGGCGTCAATTTTTTGTTTCAATCAATATTTAATTCACTCTATATGTAGTATAGTATAAAAAATTTGTAACCGTTCGGCTTGTTGGAATTATTTTAACGTTGCGACAGATCATTTCGTCGCGTATTGCATCGGCTCCAAAAAAGCCGAGCGTACTTTTTTCTTTGAGCCTTTTTCGAATACTCAAAATATGACTTTCGAGTTTCGGGGATATTTTA
>JAITAZ010000069.1 GCA_031283825.1 Planctomycetaceae bacterium
TTTTAGAGATTCCCTTTATGTAATTGACTCTTTTCCATAAACGGATAAATTGAATATCACAATTGTCGGCTTTTCTGATGGGCAAGTCGGCGGTTTTCAACCAAAAAATTACTCGCGAATAGTTTAAATTTTTCGCGAACAACTTAAAAAGGAGATTAAAAATATGAAAACGAATCTATCGCCAAAAAAATCCAAAATATCCAAAACGTCTCGCCGACAATTTATTCGCGCTGGGATTGGAGTCGCAACTACCATGTTCGCAACGCCATTTATTCTCGGCGATGAATCAAAAGGTGCTAACGACAAAATAGGAATAGCTCTAATCGGCGCAGGAGGTATGGGAGGCGGCGATATTAAAAACGCCGCCAGATTCGGAAACGTCGTCGCTATCGCAGACGTCGATTTACAACAAGCTAAAGAAAAAAAAACCGCTTTCAACAACAAACCAACTATCTACCAAGATTACAGAAAATTACTCGAAAATAAAGACGTTGACGTTGTCATCCAAGCAACTCCCGATCACTGGCACACCAAAATTAATGTCGATTCTCTACTCGCCGGAAAAGATGTTTACGGCGAAAAACCACTCGCCCTGACAATCAACGAAGGACAAATTCTCCGCAAAACTATAAAAGATACAAATCGAATCTTCCAAACCGGAACTCAACAACGAAGCGATACAAGATTTCAAACCGTAATCGAATTAGTCCGAAATGGTCGTATCGGCAAACTACAACGCGTGCTTGTTGCCTTGCCATATTTCAACGCTTCCGGCGGTCCGTTTCCTGCTGTCGATAAAATTCCAGATGAACTCGATTGGGATATGTATCAAGGTCAAGCTCAAGTTTGTCCTTATATACCGCAACGAACTCGCCTGATTTTTAGATGGTGGTACGAATACGCCGGCGGAATCGTTACCGATTGGGGAAATCATCATTTTGATATTGCTCAATGGGGAATGGACACCGAAAATACTGGACCTCTAACAGTCGAAGCTCGCGGCATTTTCCCAAATGACGGAAAACCCGATTGCTTCAACACGCCGGATCGATTCTACTCCGAAATGAAATACGCCAACGGAGTCGATGTATTCTTCTATACGACAATAAAAGAAAAGCCAAAATTTCACGATATAACATCGCATCAGGAAACTACGCTTGAGCAAATTTCGTGGTTGTTTGGCAAAAATTGCCCGCAAGACGTTCACGATAACGGACGAAACGGAATCATGTTTATCGGCGACAAAGGACGAGTATTTGTCAATCGCGGCGGTGCGTATGGAAAACCACTCGACGAGCTAAAAGAAAACCCGCTGCCGTCAGACGCATGGAGAACTAAACCAAGTAAAGATCACATGAAAAATTTCTTCGACTGTGTGCGAAGCCGCGAAACGCCGGTCGCTTCGGCAGAGTTGGAACATCGCTCTATTACGCCGTGTCATTTGACAAATATCTCCATAAGATTAGGCGGACGAAAATTACAATGGGATCCGGTCAAAGAAGAAATCACAAACGATAAAGAAGCAAACGAAATGTTAAAACGAGAACAAAGAAAACCATACCAGATTTAATTATTCGGATTACAAATTTATGAATAGTTACGAGCGAGTTTTGGCGGCGTTAGAATGTCGTCCGATAGATTGTTTAGCGTTTATGCCTATAACGATGATGTTTGCGGCGGATCAGTTTGGCGTTACTTATGGCGAGTATGTCAAGGATTATCGTTTGCTTGTTGAGTCGCAGTTATTGACGGCGTCGCGGTTTGATATTGACTATGTATCTTGTATAAGCGATCCTGCTCGCGAGGTTACGGATTGCGGCGGTGCTGTTATTTTTTTTGAGAATCAGCCGCCGGCGGTTGACGAGTCGAATGCGTTTCTTTTGGACAAATCGCGGTTGAAATCGATGAGATTTCCTGACCCGTATAAAAACGGCAGCCGGATGCGAGATCGGATTTTGGCGGCGGAGTTATTTACGAAAAAGATCAAGGGCGAGCGATTTATTGAAGGATGGGTTGAAGGACCTTGTGCGGAAGCCGCCGACTTACGCGGAATAAGCAACTTGATGACAGATTTTTTCGACGACCCCGATTTTGTGCGTGAGCTTTTTGTTTTCACGACAGGTTTAGCGTTGTTATTTGCGAAGGCTCAAATTGATGCAGGGTGTGAAATTATCGGAGTTGGAGATGCGGCGGCGTCGTTAGTTGGACCTGCAATTTACAAGAGTTTTGTTTTTCCGTTTGAGAAACAGCTCATTGACGGCATTCATTCGGCGGGCGGACGAGTGCGGTTGCATATTTGCGGAAACATAAAACGCAGTTTAACGGAAATAGGCAAACTTGATGCCGATATGGTTGATATCGATTCAATGGTTCCGATTGAAAAAGCAAGAAACGAAATGGGCGAGTATCAAGTTTTAGCGGGAAATATTGACACGGTAAAAGTAGTTCGCAATGGAACGCCGGAATTGATTAAAAGTATGTTAGCGGATTGTTTGAATCAAGTTAGCAAAAATTATATTGTAGGCGCAGGTTGTGAAATCCCAAGAGATACGCCTGTTGAAAATCTACTAGCAATGCGAGATTTCGCAAAAAATAATCGTTATAAATAAAAGGCTAAAGGGAATCTCTAAAGCCAAAATGACGATTGATAAATAACTCATGCTAAGCGTTTGTTGCGAGTTTTATTTTTTTCTGAAAGTTGAAAACTTGGGCTTGCAATTTATTTCAAGTTGTTTTATAATCCGCGCCCTTGATTTGATTGAAACGAGAATTTATTGTTACCAGAATTTTTGTAACGATAATTTTATTTGACTTTGATCGC
>JAITAZ010000078.1 GCA_031283825.1 Planctomycetaceae bacterium
GCGATCAAAGTCAAATAAAATTATCGTTACAAAAATTCTGGTAACAATAAATTCTCGTTTCAATCAAATCAAGGGCGCGGATTATAAAACAACTTGAAATAAATTGCAAGCCCAAGTTTCAACTTTCAGAAAAAAATAAAACTCGCAGCAAACAATTAACATGAGTTATTTAAAAAATGGAGATAAAATTTGACTCAATAAATTTGCAACATTGCGTTCCCAACGGAACGCGAATTTAATAAAATTGGAATTATTAGAGATTCCCTTTTCTAACGCACTGTTTAAAATAAATTTGACTTTTTAGATAATCTTTATTAATACATATATTTACAACTAAAACCAATACAATTTCTATCCTGCCGCCGTGATATTTGACGGGAAATCATACTATCTCCCGTGATATTTGACGGGAAAACTCACAATCCCCGTGATATTTGATAGATTTTTTTAATTGTGATTATCTGAAAATTTAACAATAATAGTAATTTTGAAAAACACAATTTGTATAACTATCTGATATTTATAAAATAATACAATTCAAAAAATATTTTATGAATCTACAAGACCGATTTTGGCACGTTAAATGCTTCTAACTAAATAACGCAACTTTTATGTTGCAAAAAATAATGTAGCTGTTTTTTTGACGGTGAAAAATCAGTTATTCAAAACCAATTAAACCAAGTATTAAGGAGAAACCAAAAATGTCAAAAAAAGAAAAAAACAAACAGATTTTTCAAAATGTAAGTAACCAAAAAGGCGATAATTGCCCTTATATTTTATCTATATTAACAAATGTTAAGATAGGTAAGGGGGGGGGGGGGGGCAGAATATGTAATAAAAAAAATAATTTTTTGCATGATTTTCTTGATAATTCTGTCAAATCTACTTTTTATGCTTTTGGTTTTACGCTTGTTGAGCTTCTTGTAGTAATAGCTATTATTGGCGTTTTAATAGCATTGCTGTTGCCCGCAGTTCAAGCCGCACGCGAAGCGGCGCGTAGAATGAAATGCTCAAATAACCAAAAACAAATCACACTCGCAATACACAACTACCATGATTCATATCAATCTCTACCTCCCGGCGCAAACGGTCACGTAAGAGGAACTTGGGCTATAAGCATATTTGCCTTTATTGAACATACCTCAATAGCAGAACAATATGACTGGAGTCAACCATACTACAATAGCGCAGTAAATCAGGTTTTACTGGGTAACTTGGTACTTTCTCATTACACTTGTCCGTCTGACGGAAATGGTAATAAATCTAGTACGACTTATCCCGAAGATCGAGAACATAATTACGTCGCTTGCATGGGACGCGAAGGCGTATATTATATGGGATATCGACGCACATCTAATAATAGCAACTGTTTAATTAGCGGACCTGATCCGGCTCCCGACGGTGCTGCCGCCGCTCCTGATAGACAATCTCCGTATAATGCCATGTTCACTGCTAGTAGTTTATTACCTGGAACGTCAACGATTCCAGCTTATCCGCTTACGACAACATTGGATAGTATCACTGATGGAACGTCTAATACAGTAGCCGTATCCGAAACAGTTCAAGGCGTTCCCGGCGCAGTTGGTTCTGACGCTCGCGGAGTTATGTGGTGGGGAATTTATAGCTTTTTTAATACTAACCAACCACCTAATACATTATCTCCAGATATTGGCTACGCAGATTCTTCGGCACATGTACGTCATCCTATTGAATACTTTATTACTAGTCCATCAACCGATCCAACGTATAGATATATGCGTCTATCAGCGCGAAGTTGGCATGTCGGCGGCGTCAATGCAGGACTTGGAGACGGTTCGGTTCGCTTTGTTCAGGATCAGATAAATCTGGATATTTGGCGAGCTGTCGGTTCTACCAATGGCGACGAAATCAATTCATTGCCGTAGTTGAGGGAACTTCGGAATACGGAATTGTAAAAACCGAATTCGCATCCGATTTTTTTACAAATGGGAATCTCTAAAAATTAAAAATTTATTTTAAACCACAGAGAACACAGAGCAGAGTTATCAGAGAAGTTTTTTAAAAAATTAAATTTTGATTTAAATCAATAATTATTTTATTAATTTATAGTAACCGTTCACGTACAAGAGAAAAATTTCATAAGCCCTGAAATGGCGCAAGCCGTTGAACGTGAATTTGCTGTCGCCCTTACAGGGCTTCATTTGTCGGGGAAATTTTAACGTAAGGCGACGCTCTACGCTATTGCTGATTTGTCCTTTCAGGGCGTAGGATTTTTTTCTTGTGAACGATTACAATTTACATTAATTTAAATTATGTTTTTACTTAAATTAAAATTTTCTCTATGGTTAAAAATGAATTTTTAGAGATTTACAAATGTTTTTTGCGGATTGTTACAATCACAAAAATCATAATTCAGATTATCCAATTACAATTAACTTTTAAACCTTTTTTTCAAATATGAGAATACTATATTTATTTTTTACGCTTTTATTGTTACCAATCTTAACAGGTTGTAGTAACCATAATCCGCAAGGTCGAATTCCTGTTCATGGCGAAGTATCTTTTGATGGTAAACCGCTTGAAAAAGGCGAAATATTATTTACGTCGGTCGAAGGCGTAACTCCAAAAGTTGCTGCCGGTACGCAAATTAAAAATGGTAAATATTCATTGCCCGCCAAACAAGGACTCATTCCTGAACAAACGTACATTGTACAATTCCGATCCGTCGAAGTGATCACAGGTAAACAAAACGGAACAACAGAAGATAAGCACGCAACAAAAGAGATAGGATTCCAGACCCGAAATATTATACCGCTTAAATACGGAGTCAATTCCAAAGAAACCGTTACGGCAACTAAAAAATCGCCAAACGTGTTTAATTTCGATTTGATTAACGATGCCGGTAAATAAATTTTGTATTATTAGTTCACAAAAAAATGTTAAAGGGAGATATTAAGAACAGACAAGAAAATCATTTCAAATTACGTGAAAAAAATTCTTTTGCTGTTCCTAATTCCCTTATTACAAAAATTCACTTTAACCAAATTTTTAAACTATTCGCACTAGAATTTTCGGTTAGTGCCGCCGGTTTACCAGTTAGAAACCGGCGGCTTTTACGCTCTTTTGTTGCCGAAATTCATAACACGAGTTGTATATATTATGACAACCACATCACAAAATATTACACAAAGTAAATCGAATCGCAAGAAAACGTTAATAAACTTTTCCTTGCTGTTTTTTGCAATGATTTTAGCAGGCGGGATCGGTTGGATTCTTGCTTCAAACCGGCATATTTTTATGCTAGATTCGAATAAGACCGCCGGAACTGGAGAACGCAAAATTTTGTTCTACCAGTCGCCTATGCACCCTTGGATCAAATCCGATAAACCGGGGAAATGCACAATATGCGGCATGGCACTAACGCCTATTTACGAAGGCGATAAAGCATTCGATGAAAACGGCGATTTTGTTAAATTGTCCGATGCAACTAATGCTATCATCGGCGTAGAAACAACTACCGCTCGGATTGCTCCGTTAGAACGTACGCTTCATGTCTCCGGCGCAATCAGCGACGACGAGACTCAACACCGCATTATTCCCGCACAAGTCGCCGGTCGCGTTGAAAAATTATACGTCAATCAAATAGGCGTTGACGTTGCTAATGGTCAAAAACTTGCTGAAATCTACAGTCCAGAATTACTAACTGCCCAACGTCTATACCTCGACAATCTCAATGTTTACTCAAGTGGAACCAATGCCCTCACCCGTTCCGAGTTATTATCCAACCGCGAAAACTTGCTGGCGCTAGGTATGCGCGAAGATGATATTAAAAAACTCGAAGAAACCAAAAAAACAAATCCCATTATCACTATCCGAAGTTTCGCCGACGGCACAGTTATTTCCCAAAACGTTTATGAAGGTCAATATATCAAAGTAAACGACTCGCTATTCGAAATCGGTAACTTTAAGTCGCTCTGGTTTATATTCGACGTTTACGAAACCAGTTTGTCATTGATTAAACTTAATCAGAAAGTTACAGTTTCCGTGCCGTCGATGCCCAATGAGACATTCACCGCGCCCATTGTATTTATTGATCCAACATTAAAATTTACACGAACCGCGCGTGTCCGCGTCGTTTTACACAATCCGCAAAGGCGTATTCTTAATCGACAAACCGCATACGGAACCGTTCATATCGAAACCGAACCGCGACTAATTATCCCTCGTAGTGCCGTCATTTACACGCGAAAATTTCCCGTCATATACGTCGATCTTGGCGAAAGCGCATATCAATTACGTAAAATTGTAGTCGGCAAAACCGGCGACAAAGACGTTGAAGTAATCAGCGGCGTCAATGAAGGCGAAAAAGTTGTTACGAAAGCGGCGTTGCTAATTGACGGTCAATCGCAACTCGCACATATTAACGATATGCCAGATATGACAGATATATCAGATCACGAAAAACCAGTAAGCGAATCAAATCGCCGCGATGAAAAGGAACATGACATGAAAACGCCAAAATCAAACGCAACAACATCGCTACCGGATCAACTTGTCGAAGTAATGTTGAAAGCAACACGAGCGCTGTCAGACGATAAACTCGCTGAATACCAAAAACTCTTGCCTATTCTCCTAAATGAAGTTAATCAAACAACCGACGAAATACGCGATACGCTAAAACCTCTAGCTGATAAATTAACCAAAGGAAAAAACCTAAAAGAAGCAAGATGTCCATTTGAACCTTTCAGCAACGCTTTCGCTAGCTTAATTAAATCGCAACCGCCAGAAAAAAGACAAGCAAAAATATTCCAATGCCCAATGTCGCCGATTCTAGGTGTCGCAAAATGGATTCAAAATCAAAACGACGAAGTCCTAAACCCTTTTTTCGGATCAGAAATGCTAAATTGCGGCGTAGAACTAAAATAAAAAACACGCTATTGAAACTTATAAAAATGAAATTGAAACTATTCAGTTTTGTATTCTTGTTATGATCCAGTATGCGACCTTTCGACAAAAGATCAAAAACATACTTTAACATCGACAACACAACTGAATCGTTACGGATATTTTGATTACGTTTTTTGAGTTCTGTTGCATGAACCGCGTAATCAGAAATTGTAACTACAAAATGGTTACAAAAAGTTTAACCATTTAACTAAAAGGATTAAACAAATGAAAAGTAGAATGATTGTACTTGGATTATGCGTTCTTGGTTGTTTTGTGATTAGCGCGGTAATTTACGCGCAAGCATTAAGCAACAACAACCAGTCGCTGCCGACAATCGAAATCAACGCTCAATTTGCCAACGCCGATAAAAACGGCGACGGCTCTTTGAGCAAAGAAGAGTTTGCAAATTACTTTGCCCAAATTCAACAGTCAAAGTACGTCGCCAATAACTCCGCCAAAGAGACATCCCAATCCGGATGTTGCGGAGGAAAAAATAAAGCGAAAGACGCAATTGTTGAATCAGACGAAAAAACCGGCGGTTGTTGCAGTAGCAAAGCTAAAACCGTTGACGTCAAATTTTCCAAAGATGGCGAAGCAAAAAGCAGTTGCTGCGGAGGAAAAGATAAAACAAAAGACGCAATCGCTAAATCCGACGAAAAAACCGAAGGTTGCAGTGGAAGCAATGCTAAAACAGTTGATGTCAAATTTTCCAAAGATGGCGAAACGAAAAGCAGTTGCTGCGGAGGAAAAGATAAAGCGAAAGACACAATCGCTAAATCCGACGAAAAAAACTGCGGTTGTTGCGGAAGCAAGAAAACTGAAACCGCCAACGTTAAATCTTCCTCCAAAACCGAAGTTAAAAATGAGTTAATCCCAACAACTCAAAAAGAAGTTAAAACCGATTCAAAATCTAAAGCAACAAAGACAGAAGATTCTGAATCAAATAATAAACAATAGTAACGAATTGTTGCTATTAAAAATTATCGTAACGATAAATGCGAGCGGATTTCGTGAATCAATTCAATATTTATGTTGTGGTCTGATTTGCGAATTTCGCTTGTATTTGTCGATGAACCCTTAACCTTAATTAAAAAATCAAAAAAATTATTTTTATTTATTTAACAACATTCCCGTCAATTGCTTTTCACAAGAGTCGGATAGAGTTCGCAGAGATAGAGTAAAAATAATTTTGTTATTTCGAACACGGCTATTGAATAATTTAAATCAAGTTGTAAATTATTATGCCGTTTAAAAAATAAAAATTTTGTAATATTTCAGCGGAATATTTATAACGACTTA
>JAITAZ010000123.1 GCA_031283825.1 Planctomycetaceae bacterium
ATCACACCCCACCGCGTTGCGGTGGGTTAAAACTCCGCTGCCCCTTCGGGGCGAAGGAAATTTTTCTCTTGTGCGTGAACGGTTATTTTTTTAAAGGGACGTTAGAGATTTAAGGGGACGTTGGGGACGTTTTTATTTGAAATCTGTTTGAAACGACTCAAAAGCGATTTTTTTTTGAGTCATTAATTACTACCAGATCAGTGATCACCTATCTATTGAATAGTTACAATTTTTCTCTTGTGCTTGAACGGTATATTACGTCTTTATCTGATTACTTTATCAAATGAGAATTTTCTATCAACACCGTTTATGAACTCTTTGGCAGACGTAACATTTAATCGACCATGATAGAAATGACAAAGCGCTATCGCTAAAGCATCAGCAACGTCCGGCGGATTCGGCTCTGTTGATAAATTTAACTCTAATTTTATCGCTCTTTGAATCTGATCCTTTGTTGCTCGCCCGCTGCCGGTTACTATCTTTTTTACCTTCGTCGCCGCATACGAATAAACGTCTATCCCCGCTTGCGCCGCCGCAAGACATATACACCCCCGCGCATGTCCCATCAATATCGCCGTCGTCGGTCGATCATAATGAGAATAAAGCTGCTCAATCGCAACTCCGTCCGGATTAAAAGACTCAATTACATCCCGCACGCCGTCATATATCTCCTTCACCTTGCTCGCAAGAACCTTCGACGAACTACGAATTACTCCAGCTTCAAGCAACCTCACCACTCCGCTAGATACGTCTATCACACCATAACCCGTCGTGTTCAACCCGGGATCAATGCCAAGTACAACTTTCATTCGATTACACAACCCATACTATGAATTTCAGAAATTCAAAAACATAAAAAATAACCCCAAAAATAAACAAATAACTCTAACCAAAATTCAAATGTAAAAAAATTAAAATTTCAGAAGTAAACCCGCCGCGATGCGATGGGCTAACAAACATTGCCCTTTCAATGCGTAGGTTTTTTTTCTTGTGCGTGAACGGTAACATTTCTTTTTTACTTTACTTTAATTCCTGTAATTTTTTTAATATTTCTTTGTCAATTTCAATAATCGTTCCTTGTCTTGCATTGGTTGGGAAACATAATTTTTCTGTAATATTTGTCCAATTATTTAAATCACTCGACTTGACCGCGCCAAAATGTCTTTTGCCATAACAGTCATAATACAAATACCACTCGCCCCCAATCTTCAATACCGACGGTCCCTGAACCCAATCAGTATGAGAAACAACCTTCTGAACATTAAAAGGTCCCGTCGGCATCGCGCCAGTCGCAAGCAATAAATTCTTTTTCGGCGTCGGCTTGAGCGTCTCATCCTTGTAAAAAAGTAAATATCGACGCGACTCCTCGCCGCTCTTGTCCTCAATCAATAACGGATCCATTACATTATGATCCGGATTCCAAAACAACGCCGCCTTCGTAAAATCATTGAAATTCTCCGTCGTCGCATAATACAATCTATGATTAAAATCACTCTCGCTCGAACCGGCAGTCTCCTTAAAACTACCCATTACCGTCGAAGCCCAAATAATATAAAACCGCTTGCTCCTATTATCATAAAACAACTCCGGATCCCACGCATTACGAGCGTTTTTCTCATGCTCCATCACCGGTATCAACTTCTGCTTCGACCAATTGATCATGTCCCGAGACGAAGCATAACCTATACTCCGCGACTCCCTCGCAATCGCCCAAACCATGTGATACGTTCCATCCAACCCTCTACAAATCGACGGCGCCCGCATCAACCGATTCTTCGGATCCTCGCCGACCTCCGGTTTCAAAACCGGCTTGCCCTCGCGAATCGGACGCCAAAGTAAACCATCGTTACTCCACGCATAAAATAAACCATCATGCCCCTTGTTCGTGTAATAAACAAATAACCACACGCTGCCCAAATCCAAAACAGATTTAACTCCGCCATCGCCCTTATCGCTTTTATCGCCCCCAACGCCCGACTCAATTTCAGAATTAACAACTATATCGCCTACAGATTTTTTGTCAGATTTTTTGTCAGATTTATTATCAGATTTATTATCAGAATCGACTTTGCTTTCGCTTCGCTCTTTGTCTTTGTTAGATTCGACGCCGACAACTGCTGTCGTTGTAATATCGACGTCGCTGATTACGCTAACGGCAAAAATCAATCCGCCGAAAATATCGCATAAACCAAAAAAAACGCCTAAAAATATCGGAAAAAAAAACACGGATCGAAAATAATTTTTTGCTTTCATAACTCGCCTCCAAGAAAATTTAACGACTCCTTTCCGACCAAAAAACACATTTTACAAAAAACAACAATAAAGTAATTTTTCGTAACTATTCGTAACTATCGTAACTATACAGCAACAGTATTTTTTAAAAGAACATTAGGGACTAAAGGGACATTTTAGCTTAAATCTGATTGAAAAAATTCAAGAACAACATCTTTTAAATCTTTACTTTCTGATTTTGAACAACAACGTCCTTACTATTCCTTTAGTCCCTCATGTCCCTTAAAAAAACTACAACTGAATAGTTATAACTCATGTTACGCACTTGCTACCCCCGATCATGTAGGCGACCGCCGACTCAGGTAGGCGACCGTTCGCCGAAAGGTCGCGGCGGCGGTAGCCGACGGTTAATCTGAAATGATTTTAATTATTGTCAAATCCTTTTTATCGTTGCCTTCGGCAACGCGACCTTTCGGCGAAAGGTCGCCTACCTGATCTATTACCGCCTACTGACGGACAAATACTGCGTAACATGAGTTATAATTTACCATTTAACATTTACCAACATTACCAATCAAAGCGATAAAAGATATTCAACCAAATCGTCTAGTTGTTGATCCGTTAGACTCTCTACATCGCCTTCGACGTCTCCGTGTTTTCCTTTTTTGAAGAGGTCTTTTAAGTCGGTGTAACGTCCGTCGTGCATGTATGGCGCGGTTCTCCAAATTTCGACAAGCGTCGGCGTGTCGAATTCAGTTCTGCCGTGATCAAAATACACCTTGCTTTTTACGTCGTGTAATTTTTTGTCTGAGAAAAGCGGCGCAGGATGACACGTAACACAACCTATCGACTTGTCTTCAAAAACTTTTTTCCCGCGTTCCGCCTTATCGCTCAACTTGCCGTTTACCAGAAACGGACTTAACTCCGGCTCAAGCGAATGAACATATTCGTCAATATCTTTACAAACAGCTTCATCCGGCGGAACAAACAAAATACTCTGAAAACCCGTCCTCGTACACACCGCTGAAGTCGCTCGAACTCCCGTCCACATCGCAGGAGGAACTTTTTGACACCAAACTAAACTTTTCGCATTTTTCGGATTACCCATTCCGTCGTTTAACAAATCCCAGTTGTAAGCGTCCATCCGACCATCAGGATGACAACTCGCACAACTATGCCACGACTGAAAACAAAATCCCGGACTTGCATCATTCCAATGCATTTCTCCGCGCCGCACCGCTGTTAAATTCGGCTTGGGACCAAGCGAAATCTCCGCCAATTTCGACCGCGACGACGTTACGTCAAATTTCTGAACCGTATCGCTAAAATACATTCCAACGTAAACGTTATTGCCGATCATCACTACGGATCTTGCCCCTTTGCCCTCGACCTTGAATCGCTTTTTATTATCAACCAAAAACGCAAGATCGTTTGTTACGTCGCTGACGTAAGTTGTCTTTCCGGTACTTACGTTATCAGGATTTTCGGAATCGGGTTTTAACTTGTTAATTTTTTCGATCATTTTTTCAATATTGACCGTGATAACTTCGCTCGTTCCTGCAATCGCAACGCACAATAATTTTCCATCGGCTGACGTAGCGATTCCCCAAGGATTCGCCGCGCCTTGGTACACGTCGTCTAGCAAGACAGTAGTGAGAAAACCGCCGTTAGAGTCGTTTAATTTGGTTGTATCAATGATGCTGACGCCGCTTGTGTTTATCCAACCTCGTTCAAGATGAGTGGTCGGAATTTGGAATCTTGCCATAACCTCAGAGATGAAAATATATCGTCCGTCTGGAGTAATTGTAACGCCGTGCAAGCTGCCGCTGCCGTTTGAGAGTCTTATGCTTGATGTATTGCCGCTTGGGACGTCGATTACAGTTATCAAAGAGGAGACAATAATTTTTGCGTTTTCATCTTCCGGCACGTTGTTGACGTCGTTTGGAACGCCGTTTATGACATATACTTTTTTTCCGTCCGGCGTAACAACTGCGCCGCGCGGTTCGCGTACTGCTTTGATTTTACGGACAAGTTTTAATTCGGGCAGGCTGAATTCACTTATGTCGGCGTTGAATCTATTGCAGACATATAATTTCTTACCGTCTGGCGTAACAACTCCGTCGGTTGGAGTGTGTCCTGTTTCAACTTCGGCAACTTTTTTTTCCGCAGACAAATCAATTGCTTGCACAACTCCGCCGTAACCGCCCGAAGTTGCGTACAACGTTTTACCGTCTGCACTTAAAATAATTCCGTTTGGCTTTTTACCGAGCGGAATTGTTCCGACAACTTTATCAGTATTCGCGTCGAGAATACAGATTTCGCTGCTGTCGTGGTTGGCAATATAAATTTTGATTGAATCTTTAGATTTAACCATTGCCAATGGTCCCTTGTAAGAGGGAGTTTCATTCGCGGTTGCGTGAAACTGCAAAACGGTTGTAATCGTCAACAAGACGAAAAGAATTGCAGTAAATGCGAGGGTTTGGTTTTTCATTTTTTTGATCCTTAAATTTTTTTGTTTTTGGGTTATTTTTGTTTTAAGTTAAGCCGCGATTTCAATGTCGATTTCCAATTGATAAATCAATAACATTTATCGACAATTCAATCGCGAGTAGATTAAATATCTTGCCTCTTGCAGAGTCGGCATCAATGCTAGCGAATTGTACTCATTTTATACATTCGTATCAATAGCATTCATTCAATAAAAAATAGAAAGCGGAATTATTTTTGTATCTATGTATAATAATTCAATAACAAAATCTGGCTTTGTTGTCTAATATATATAGTCAGGTATAATTTTCTAGTGGGAGCGAAACGGGTGATCGCCGCTCATTTTTTGAGAGGAGGAAAGTCCGGACTCCAATCGGACACGATGACGGATAACGTCCGCCGGTCGCGAGATCAGGGAAAGTGCAACAGAAAATATACCGCCGGAATTTTTTTTTCCGGTAAGGGTGAAATGGCGAGGTAAAAGCTCACCACGATTCGGGTAACCGAATCGGTATGGCAAACCCCATCGGGAGCAAGATCAAATAGGAATTTAGGTTGTCCGAACCGTTTGAGATTCGGGTAGATCGCTTGAGGATTTCAGGTAACTGAAATTCCAGATAAATGATCGCCATTTTGATCCGTTCCAATTCGAAACAGATCAAAAAACAGAATCCGGCTTATAGTTTCGCTCCCACATTTTCTAATACAAAAATTACGTAATAATATCAAACAAGACAATAAATTTCAGCAACACAAAAACTATTCATTAAAAAGCCGACGCTTTCCAACTGATAAACAGGCAAAAATAACCAAAAAATTAAAACGCGAACAGTTTAAAATTATAAAATCGTAAAAGGATAAAAAATATTATGAAATATTTTAACGTAGCTGGACCATGTGATGGTTCAAAACATTACATGATAGAGTCGATAACGCGTTTAAGCGGTGTCGAGCAGTTGATAGACATGGAACAATACTTTGTAATTCATGCCGCTCGCCAAAGCGGGAAAACAACATACATTCAAGATTTAACAAAACGACTTAACACCGAAGGAAATTATTATGCGCTTTATTGTTCTCTTGAAAGCGCACAAAACTTTACGGATCCAGAAAAGGGCATACCTGCGATTATCAGTTGTATTAAAAGTTACATTAAATTTTCGTCGTTACCTCATAAAAACAAATTTGCAGAAGACGCCGATCTTACAGATTATGTTAGCGTTTTAAGAACGTCATTGACATTATATTGTATGGAACTCGACAAACCGCTAGTGATATTTTTCGACGAAGCCGATTGCTTGAGCGATAATACATTGATTTTGTTTTTACGACAATTACGCAGCGGCTACAATGATCGTAATATTACTCCATTTATTCATTCAGTTGC
>JAITAZ010000129.1 GCA_031283825.1 Planctomycetaceae bacterium
TTTTGCTCTCGTTTCTACAAGGTTGTCATCGCAAAAAAGAAACTCCCTCCACGCCTCTCGCAAATGCCACACCACATAACACGACAACATACAAATCAAAAAATGTCCGCGAACTCGACTCTCAACGCAATGATAAATCGGACGAATATCAAGCATCGAAGTCTTTATCGTACGAAAATTCTTTTCCACATCCGCAAGTCGCTTATAGTCACGAACCACATCCGCCGAATTACGTTGTTCAGACGGAATATTAGTGCGAATCACATATAAACCGTCAAGCTCGGATTCAAGTTGAATCGAAGCAAAATTACGACTAAATGAAAATTGTCCGTTATCGATTTCATATATACAGGTCTCCGAATAGTTGCTTAAATTTTTTCTTGTAGTTTATATCGTAATAATAATCGAGCATAGAAAGAAATAAACTCTTGCCGAAACGTCGCGGACGAATAAATATTTTGCTTTTCGCGCCTTCCTTTTCAAGCAACTCAATAAAACGAGTCTTATCAACATAGACATAATTATTCTCCGTGCGAATACTATTAAAATCAGCATTACCATAAGGCAATCGTTTAGGCTCGGTTTGTTTTACAGATTTCTTAACCATAATAATTTAATTTTTGTAACGATAATTATTCTTTTTGTTTTAATCTGTCAATCGGCAGACATTTGGTTTTGGTTTGCCGTTGGGCATGTCTATTCTTGGATTTTGTTTGATCGATTGAGTTATCGGTTCAAAAGTCGATAGGATTTTTTGATAATCTGGATCGTTTTTATCGGCGAAAATTTTTCCGCATCGTTCTGTTCCTCCGGCGGTTTTTGCAAGAGGAGATAACAAAAATTGATTCAACTCAGGCTCTGTAATTCTCACCCAATTGCGTCGCGGAACAATTCCGTTGGAATTTTCCTCGCGAAATC
The DNA here is from genome assembly GCA_031283825.1 of Planctomycetaceae bacterium. Lineage (GTDB taxonomy): Bacteria > Planctomycetota > Planctomycetia > Pirellulales > Thermoguttaceae > WRKP01. Next base: position 919 of record JAITAZ010000129.1, read on the forward strand.
TGTACTGATTTTGTGTCCGATTCATCCAGATTTTTCTTGCAACATTGCCGTCCGCATGACATCCTGCACATCGTCGCGAACCTACCTCGTTTAATACGACATCGAGTTCCGGCGGATATATTCTTCTGCAACCTAACGACTCTGGTCTCGACGTTTCGCTCGACGCATAATACGGAACATTCAAATCGATCCATGTATAAATTTTTCGTCGGCTTTCGTCGTCCATTTCGAAACGTTTTTTACCGTTTGCGTCGGGATGACCATTTCGAATCAACTCCGCTAACATACTTCGATACGAACCCCATGATTTCGGCTCAATCTGTAAAATATTTTGTTCATCTCCATTGTACGTCGGAATCCAACTAATATAAGGACTGCCGTTTTTATCTTGTTTTTCCGAAGCCAAGACGTCGTAAGAGACATTGAAATATTCTGTAAATCCTCCGCTTAAATCTATATTTTTCGGCGAGTTAGTCGGATTATGACATTCGACGCAATACCGATTCCAAACCGGTTGCACGACTTGAACGTAATCGAATCCTGGCGCAAATGATGCTCTTTCCGCCGATGTTGTTGCCCAAGTTGGCAAGGTTGGAATGACTGGTTCACGTGTCAATGTTTTTGCCAATTTTGACGAAACCGGAGGAGACGATAACCGCGATTCATGGCAACCGACGCAAGTTTGTTCTTCGCCGGGCATGAAATGGGTGAAAGACCGCATTCGTTGAATCGCGCGACCTTCTTTGTCCAGCGCGATAAAATAAATCGGTCCCGAAGTCGGCGAGGATTGTGGAAAGTCGAATGGATTTTTACTTGCGATATGAGTTCCGTAATCTTTTGCCGTTTTTGTGATTCCGTCGCCGATTAGAAAACTTGCCGATCCATCTTCTGCAACTGGAACGTCTCCGATTATCATTTTTCCTGCGTAAGTTGCGCCGCAAGAGATCACTGGAAACTGAAATCCAAATGCTCTTAAATGTGGTTCGATTCGTACTGTTTTTTGCATTTCGCGAACGATCCGCAGCGTTGCGACTTCGCCCCGTTTCACATTTGAACCGAGTCCTTGATAAACGTCGAGCATTGTAATTGTCGCGTAACCCGGATGATTCGATTCGGGAATTTGACTCGGTAAAACAGCCGGAGTTTTTCGACTACGAATTGGAATTGCGTTAAAATATTGCATTCCGTTTTTAGGTGTTGGCAGAATTATTGCGGCGGCGAGCGGATGATTTTTACTGTCGAGTGCGAAAGTTCGGAGTTCTAAATGACCGCGAGCGGAGACTAGAAGTCGTTCAGAATCAAGAGGATACGGCGAGCTGTATTTTTGAACTCTCCAGGTGTTTCCGTCTCCTTTGTCAACTTCACCGATGGGAATTTCCGGCGTAATATTTTGAATTGCCTCTTGTTCGTTGAGACCTTTTTGTCGGTCGATTATTCCGATTGCGCCGCAAGTTATGCCGTTATGTCCGGTCATTGTGCAGACAATTTTCGACGTTTCTGGAATTTGTCTTGCTTCCATAAAAGTCGCCGGCGAAAGGACGCGATTACCGAAAAATGCTTGTAATTGTGTTCCGTCGGGGTGAATTGTCCAAAGCGATTGAATTGGAATTGCCGGTTTATCAACGTATTCCCATCGACCGTAGATAATTCGTCCGTCGTCTAAAATTGTTGGTGTGAAATCGTTTAGGTAATTGCCTGAGAGTTGAATAAGTTGTGAGCCGTCGAGTTTCATTCGATGTAAAATTCCGACTGGCGCGTTCCAGCAATACGCGAACTGCGGACTTCGGGATGTCAAAAAGGCAATATCTCCGTCTGGCAGCCAACAAGCGTTGTAATCGTGCCATGCGCCGGAGGTGATTTGTTTAAGATTTGAGCCGTCGATTTGAATTGTCCAAAGGTGATATGGCTCGGACTTTTTGCGACGCCAACTGAAAAGAATAGTTTTGCCGTCGTAGGAGAGATCGGCGTCGAGAATTTGACCTTCTGGAGTTGGCACGAGTAATTTTCCTTCGGCGTTTTGGTTCTTTTTTAGTTCGTCGCAATCGAAAATGTACAAACCTCCTCCGGCGTGAAATCCTTCGTAGTGGTAAGTGTAAACGTGTGAGGATCGGATTTCAAAACGTTTAATGACTAGAAAATTTTTGAGGTTTCGAGTTAAGTGATTTTGAATTTCTTTATCGGTATCGGCGAGAGTTTCGAGCGACTTGATGCCGGACAATTTTTGCAATTCTGAATTGGTTGGAGAATTCGGGAAGACCATAATTTCAGCTGCGCCGGGATTTTGACCTCCGTAGGAGTTATTGAAAACGAGTTTAATTTTTTGGACTTTTTGTTTTGGGATATTGATTCGTTGAGCGCCGTGTTTCATTTGAAAAGTTCCGATTGTGGCGGGATGAGTTTGGTTATCGAGAAAGACCTGATAATCTTTCCAGCATTCGGCGAGAAAAAACGAGGTTCTTCCCCAATAGACGATTTCGGCGACATTGACAGGTTGATCCCATTGAAGCGTGAATTCGCCGTGATTTTTAGCGATTTCATTTTTTACGCACCAGCAATGTTTGTAATCGTTGTTTTGTGAGTTAGTGTCTGGAATGATTCCATCGACAGCAAATTTTGCCGAGTACATCTCGTTAAATTCCGAGTTTGCAGAAACGCGAGCTTTTAGAGCGATATTTTCTACAGACAAATTATTTTCTGCCGCGATGCAATTGACAGAAGTTATAAAAGTCAACGAGCAAATTCCAATCATTGCCGACAACAAATATATTTTAAATTTTTTCATTTTAATTTCCTTTCTAAAAAATTGTAAACCAAGTTTGTACGCAAACGCGCGATAATCATATACAACTCGTATTATGAATTTCGGCGATGTTGGAGCGTAAAAGCCAGCTTTCCGAAGGTAAGCTGGCGGCTCTAACTGAAAATTCAAGTGCGAACAGTTTAAGAGTTGTGAAGGCGGCGTATTTTAAAGTACGCCAAAAAGTTGTCAAGTTCAAAGCAAATAGATTCGTATGTTGTGTATTCGCTAAAAATTAATTTTGTAACTGTTCACGTGAAAAAGTATGTAAAAATTCAGTAGAATTTTTTAACATAGGTAATAGGGGAATTTTAAAACTCCGCGAGTGGTTACGATTTATTTTTGTTCTTTTGAGTTGAAAAGTTGATGTACGTATTTGGCTAAAATATCTGTTTCGATATTTACTTTATCTCCGATTTTGTGTAATCCTAGTGTTGTTTCTTTTAGGGTGAATGGAATTAACGCGACGCTGAATAATTCTTTTTCGCATTTTACTAGCGTTAAACTTACGCCATCGACAGTAATCGAACCTTTTGACGCCGTTTGAATAGACAAATCCGGCGATATTTTGAAATAATAATCTTTCCAATCTCCGAAGTCGTCGATTTTGATCAATTCGCCTTTGCCGTCGATATGACCGGAGACGAAATGACCTCCAAGCCGATTTCCAATTAACAAAGACCGTTCAAGATTAACGCGGCTTCCAACGATCAATTCGCCAAGATTAGTTCGCGCGAGTGTTTCTGGACCGGCTTGAAATTCAAACGTACTATCTGATTTGCCAACGACTGTCAAACAACAACCGTTGACCGCAACGCTATCGGCGACATTGAGAGATTGACTAATCAATAAATCTTTAATTTCGATCCGGCGTCCAACGCCTTCTTCCGTTAAACCCGTTACGAATCCCATAGACTCAACTATACCTGAAAACATAATACTAAATTTTAATTTTTTAATTTTTTAATTAACGAATATTTTTGTTATCTGATAGACGACTTTCCAACAAAAAAATCGCCTATTAAAAAATGATTACAAAAAATTCACTGACTTTATTACACAATAATTAGGGTCATATTTCAGCGGAATATTTATAACGACTCATTTCTACGCGTAAATTTGATAAAATTTTTAACGCAGAAAAAATCGCAGAAAATTAGGAAATCATAATTCGAGGAAATATCGTTACAAAAATTCATCTGATTTATTACCAATAATTATTTTGTTTATTATCGTCATTTTTTTCGTCTGGTAAAGTTGGATTCAGAAGTCGCGAAAATATTTTGTTACTGTTCGCGTTTTTCAAATTCCGAATTTAAAAATCATGAACGGTTACAAAATTTCTAGAGACTCTCTTTTGTGATTTATATGATTGTCTGTTATTGAATGTAATTGTTTTTTTCTTGTAATTATCGTTACAAAAAATTCTGCTGAAATATTACACTTTTTATAAAAGCGTCTTTATCATTTTAGAAGAATTCCAAATTGATTTGTAGAAAAGATTGAGCGGCGTATTTTTTGTACGAAAATTATGGTTCGGAGATTGAGTTTAAGTATTTTGCGATTTTATCGTATAGGTCGATTATATTTTGCCATTGATCTGCGGCGACGGTAACTCTATCAGATTCGGAGTTATCGTTTTCTTTTTTCTTTGTGGAGGTTTGTTCGGGCTTTACGGAGGCTACGAGGTAACGTAATCTAATTTGTAAGTATTGTAGAAGTTCGGTCATTTGAGCGGCGTGTTTGGGTTGTAAACCTGTTGGCAATTGCGGCGGGGCGAGAAGATGTAAAGGCGATAGTTCTTTGGGAGACAGACCTCTAAATATTGCGACGTCGAACATAGACGAATTTATATCGCCGGTAGTTACATGTTCGAGAGAGCGGCTTAAAAAGTTGAATTCTTCGCCATCGACTCCCATTGGCACGGACGCGGATTTATCTTGTTTTGCGAGAGTAGCGAGTCGAGTTGCGATTTCTTCAGTTGAACCGAAAACCATAATGGAGCGTCCGGCGGAAATTATATCACCGGGGCGGAGTCGCCAGACTGATATAACTTCGCCGTTTACGCGAGTGCCGTTTGTGCTTTGAAGGTCTGTTAAAATTATTGCGCCGCCGTTTTCGTGTATTTTCAGATGGTAGCGGCTTATTCTTTCGTC
>JAITAZ010000149.1 GCA_031283825.1 Planctomycetaceae bacterium
ACGATAAAAAGGATTCGACAATAATTAAAATCATTTCAGATTTACCGTCGGCTAACGCCGACGCGACCTTTCGGCGAAAGGTCGCCTACCTGATCTGGGGTAGCAAGTGCGTAACATGAATTAATAAAAGTAGAGACGCAAAGCATTGCGTCTCTACTTTTGGTTTAGCAATTAAAAATCGTGAGCGGTTATGGTATTTTTAAAAACCATATTATTTTTTTATAGTTTTGTTTACGTATAAAAGCGTCATTTGCATTTTCCGTGATTTTTTCGTATTCACCAAAAAAATCCGCGATTATCCGTGTTGAAAAATAATTCCGAATTTATATTACTTTTCTACTAATTTCTTTATTCCATTTCTGAAGTTTATAAAACTTGGCGATGTGTTATTTTCGGCGTCCATGTATTGAGCGATATTGTCAGCCCATTGACATTTTTCGCGTCCGATTTGCGGGTAGCCGATTTCGGTTAATTTTTCTGCGCCGCCTTTGAAAATTGCGTCTGCTAACCATTCCCAAGTTCCGCAAATTGAGTCTTGAATGTAGCTGTCTAATACGTATTTTTTCGCAAACGGATATGCTCTTAAAATTGCTTTTTTATCTCCAAGCATCCATGCTTCTCCTTCTTCGACTGCGAGAAAAACTCCGCTGTCAAATGACCGCTCGCAAGACTGAAATAAATTTTCTAACTGTGAAATAAAATCGTCGTAATTATGGTAATCGAGGTCAACAATAACAACGACAATCAAACCGACTCCGACATCAAACGATTTACTGTAAGCGGCAAATTGAATCGAAAGAGTCTTGAAAAGTATCGTATCCCATGACAACGTTCTCGCTAGATTTCTAGGCATCTGCGACATCACCCGATGTTTCAAATCTTGAATATTTATCACGCGGATTTTATGTCCAACGCCAATTCCAATTATTTTTGGAATTAAATGTTCTAACATTATCTTACCGGAAGCGTCCTCGACAAGAATTTCTACTCTCATAAATTTGTTTGTACGTTACGAATGAAAAATTTTAATAAACATAAAGGACTCTCTTATTTGAAATCACGTTTATTTTACATAGTTTACTTTTATTCTCTTCACTTCTCCCCTCTCCCCTCTACTACAACTATTACAACTAATACAACTACTACAACTTCTTCCTCATCCCTCACTAACGGGCGTGAAATTTTTTGGTAATTTTATGATAGTTCCGCCCCATGAAAGTCCGACGCCGAAACCTATTAACATTATGTTTTCGGTTGGGCGGAGCATTCCTGCGTTCCATGCGTCAACGATTGCGATTGGGATACTGCTTGAGACGGTGTTTCCTCTTGTCAGGATATTGTTGAAATATCGTGATTCGTCGATTTCGCATAATTCGCGTAATCTTTGTAGCATATATTTGTTAGCTTGATGAAAAACGTAACATCCGATATCGTTTTTTGATTTTCCGCTTTTTGTTAATAGCGATTCGACTACCGGCGGAACTCGGTCGATTGCAAACGAAAAAATTCCTGGACCGTGCATCAGTAGTTGTTCTTGTGATCTCATGCTTCCTTTGCGATCCGGCATGACTTCGCGCGTTTCGCTGGACTTGGGCAAACGATGACCTCCCGCTTGAACGATGAGCAACTCTGCTCCTCCGCCGTCGGTTCCGAATACAAACGGACCAATAAACGGTTCCGAATTGGAGTCTAAATTTGATTCTGATTTCGACTCTAAATCGGACTCTGAATCGGACTCTGAATTTGCATCTGAATTTGATTTAGAATTATTGTTACGATAAATGATTTCGTTATTATTGATTTTTGTTAGTAGAGTGCAGGCTGCGCCGTCTCCGAAAAGAGGTCGGCTTGATCTATCGTTTGGGTTGATGTATTTCGAGTATGTTTCGGAGGTGATGAATAGAATTTTATTTGCGGTTCCGGTTTCGATTAGACCTTTGCAGATGCTTAATCCGTAGATATATCCGCTGCAACCGAGATTGAAATCAAATGCGCCGGCGGATTTTGGCAGACCTAATCGTTCATGTATTACACATGCGGTGCTGGGCAGAAAGTAATCGGGCGATTGAGTGCAGAAAACGAGATGGTCTATATCTTCTGGTTTACAGATTCCGGCGTCGAACATTAGTTCAGCCGCTTTCACGCCGAGATCGGAAGCCGTTTCGTCTGCCGCCGCAATCGGACGACGCTCGATACCGAGTTTACGTACAATTTTTTCTTCTGTCCAATCGGGAAAGCAACGCGACAATTCAGCGTTGTCGAGCCAATTTTCAGGAAGATAAAATGAAATACTATTAATCGCCGCAAAGTTAAACATTTTATAAATTGCTCGCAATAGTTAATTGGAACATTAAGGAAGTCGATTAAACGTTACGTTAATTCAGTCGATTAAATGTTACGTTAATTCAAATGAATAAAATCGTGTAATCGTTCACTGGTTTTTAAATTTCTCTGTTATCCGTGTTTAAAACTGTGAGCGGTTACTTCTTTTTTAAATCTCAAAAAAATCAATCTAGTCCGGTTCGTTTTAGTATCCAGAATGTCAAATATCCTAGTACGAACAGTCCCAAGACAAAAAGTAGGTATGCGTATTGAAGCGGCATTATGCCTTGCATGAATTGCGTGTATTCTGACATTCCGAACACTCCGGCGATAACGTTTAGCGGTAAAAACACGATTGATAATACGGTCAATCGTTTCATTAGGATATTGAGATTATTGTTTACCATTGACGCTCTTGCGTCGTTCATACCTGACATGATAACTGAATAAATTTCTGCTTGTTTGTAGCATTGTGTGTTGTCAACGCTTAGGTCGTCGAGTAGTTCTTCGTGATCTTTTGAGAATTCGATTTTTATCGAGTTTGCGCGTAGTTTATCGATAAGGACTCCGTTAGAGGAAATTGCGCTGAGGTAGTAGGTCATGCTTTGGCTCAAGCGGAACAGGTGCATGAGATGTTTATTGCTCATGGAGGTTTCGAGTTTTTTTTCTAATTCATCGACGACCATGCTGATTGCTCTGATATGACCGAGAAATTGTGAGATTGATCTTGCGATCAATCGTATTAGGACTTCTCTTAAACCTCCGGCGATATTTGACAATTCTTTTCCGCGATCAAAGATAGTTATATCGTCGCTTAGTACGGCGATTAGTCGGTCTTTGAACAGGTACAATCCCATTGAGCATATTCGGAACAGGAAGTCGTCGCCTTCGGAGTAATGACGCGGACGTTTAAAAATAAC
>JAITAZ010000155.1 GCA_031283825.1 Planctomycetaceae bacterium
GTTATCCCTTGCCCGTGATATTTGACGGCTACGCTTTGAACGGGAACAAATGGTTATCTCTAAAAATTCGGAATTATGAATTTAAAACCGGTGAAAGATTACAACAAATGAATAATCAAATTAAATATTTATATTTAATCAACAAAACGTTAAAATCTAGTATTAAAGACGCGTACCTTGCGGCGGTGTAACCAAGTTTAGGCAATTTTTCTCTTGTGCGTGAACTCAAGTTACCTTTAATGTCTAACTGGAGAAAAAAGGTAATTTAATCGGTATGTAGCGATTATTCTACTGTTACAATCTAACTATACGTTAAACTTCAACATTTTTTCAGAGAATTATTTTCAGAGCATGATTTCCTTACTTTCTTTAATCAAGTTTTCAGAAATTACCCGCCGATACTGACAAATAGTAAAGTTGTCTTTTAGAAGGAGACACTTTGTAAACATTGTACACTTTAAATAATTATAAACCGCTCGCGCTTAAATTTTTGGTTGATGCCTTCTGTTTTTCGGTGGAAAATCAGATATTACGCTTTTGCGTATAAAAATTTATAGTACGAACAGTATCGCAAAACTTGCAAATTTTGACTCGTTTTTGAGTCGTCGATTATTTAGAGTATATATAGTGTATTTTTTGGCGTTAATTATGGATTCGCTTTTTTAATTTGCTAATCCATGATTTATAACGATTTAGTAAAGCGTGTAGTTTTTAATAGAAAAGATTTTAAACTGCTCGCACTTTAGATATTAACGCTTCGCCCGCTTGCCCGACTTTAAGTCGGTTTATAATCGTTGCGTTGCTGAATTTAAGTTAAAAGTGCGTTTGGTATAATCTCGTAGTTCAGGGAGGATTGAGATAATGCGACTAATAATAGTAACGCTGGTTTTAGTTATTTCTTTGGCGATTGGAGCGTCATCTCCAACGCCGAGCTTTGCACAACCGACAATGAGCAATCAAGATGCCGCCGATTTAATCGCAGAAAGCTTGTACGGACGTTTTCCAACTTACGATATACTCGTTTCTTATAAAAACGGAAACGTAGAACTGCGAGGAAATGTCGCCTCAACGGTAATGACTCGCGACGTTGTCGAACATGTCCGAAATATAAAAGGCGTAAACATAAGTAATATCGATAATCAATTACAAGTCGGTCGAAGAGGCGTAGATTTTATCTCCGGTTCAAATCTAGAAAATACCGCCATTCCACGAAATAACATACCAACGCCAAATCGAACTGCGCCAACAATTTCGCCCGATACGCTCGCTACGCTAAATAACGCCGCTAGACCAACAACCGCAACTCCAAGTCCTCTCACAGGACGACGTTACAATGGAAATGAATCATCGCCGATAATTGAAGCTCCAATGCCGATACCTGAAAGAATCAACAATAGAAATCTCCTAATCGCAAGCGCTGAAAGAAACCCCGATTACTCCAATGTATTACCGCCGTCGTTGATAAATCCAAATCCGAATCCAAACGCAGAAGATGAATCAATAAATGTAAATAATTACAACAATTACAATAATTACGAAAATAATACGCGAGGAGTAAATCCAAATTACGCTAACAATTCATATCCAAACAACCCCAATCGACCAGATTCTCCTCGACCTGCATTTCGACCTGCCGTATCATCTCCGTTACCGCTTTATGCTCCGCCGGTAAATCAAAATAATTATGCAAGAAACGGCGTTTACTACGTAGCTAACAACAATACAAATAACGCTAATCCTTATGCGTCAACGCCTAATCCGGCGGGTTACAATCCAGTACCGGCTCCATCTTACGGCGGCGTTCCATATTACGGCGCAACAGGTCCAATGCCTAGCGCTTATAATAATCCGTACTTGCCGCCGTATGCGTGGCCAACTTATGCGGCTTATCCGAATTACGCACAAGTTTCATATCCGCGATCTTATTCAGTTCAGGCGTGGCCTTATATTGGTCCTTTTTATCCGTACCCGCAAGCCCCGCTAGGATGGAGACAAGTTACACTAAAATACGACCACGCAAGATGGTGGCTAGATTTCAACGACGGCGAACCTTCAGGACCTTTGTCTCCGCTATTCAGACAATCAAGCGGATATAGTTATTAACTCACGTTACGCAGTAGTTGCCCGTCAGTAGGCGGTAATTGATCAGGTTGATCACCGATCAGGTAGGCGACCTTTCGCCGAAAGGTCGCGTCGGCGTTAGCCGACGGTAAAGTTGAATTGATTTTAATTATTGTCGAATCCTTTTTATCGTTGCCTTCGGCAACGCGACCTTTCGGCGAAAGGTCGCCTACCTGATCTATTACCGCCTACTGACAGATAACTACAGCGTAACATGAGTTAATAGCTCATGTTAAGCGATTGCCGTGAGTTTTATTTTTTGTTTTTTATTGGGGTTAATATTATTGTTACTAGAGTGTTTAGGGGCGGGATTTTTTCGGTGAAACATGAGAACATTAGTTTATCGTTATCTGCGCTGCTTTGTATTGGAATGTCTAGAATCGAACCGACGAAATTTGATAATCCAAATAATTCTCCGGTTTCGTTTGCTACGTAATGGTCGTTGTTTTCGTCGTCTTTGTATCTCAAGCTGCCGGTGAAAACCCAATGAGTTTTCATTGATATTTTGTTATTTTCTTTGCTATTTGCATTATCCCAAATCCATTCTTGGGCGAGCGACTCTTTTATTTTTCCGTTGTTTTTATCTTGCCATTTTACGCGAATTTCAATTTCGTCTCCGCTTGGCGGGATAAATTCGGGTTTCATTTTTACGGGATTTCCGCTCTCAGCGCCGACTGCTAAAAGTGCGGCATGAATAAATTCCGGCGTTACGCGAATTGATATTATTGATTCGTGTTCTTTTGAATTAGTCTTGCAAGCGAATAGCTCAAGCATTCCTTCGCGTAAAACAACGCGACCCGTAATTATCACTGCGCCGACATCTTTTTCTAGCCAAATACGCTCTTGTCGATGAAGTTGAATTAACTTGTCTGGTTTATCAACTAGCGGGATAAATTGTTCTTCTTCTGCGATTAGTTTTTGTAATTTTTCTTTTTCTTCTTTGATTTGTTTCTCGTAGATTGTTCGGAGTTCGTCGGAAGTTAGATCGTCTAATTTTGAAGAAGAATCTGACGTAGAACTGTTTGTAGAGTCGTTAGTATTTTTTTTGTCTTTGGGAGTTGCAGAGTCGTTATTTGTCGTAGTTGAATCGACAATTTCGGAGGGTAGATTTTTTTGTTTGATTTCGTTTATCGCTATTTTTTGCGGCATGAAAATAATAATCGACGAAATTATAATCAGACAAATAATAATAACGCAAGGAATAACAATATGAGTCAATCCATAATTTTTGCGTTTATTATTTTTCGGAATTGTTACGATTAAATTGTAGAGTTGTTGTGATAATTTTTTCATAGATTTTTTAGTGGGAAATACGGAATATGAAATTATTTTGTAACTGTTTGCGGTTACATTATTTTTTAGTAAGGTAATTATCTTTTGACAATTGTGAATCTCTAATAATTCAAAATTTATTTCGTTTTTTTAATTAAATATAAAATTAATTTGTCATTATTTTCTACTGAAAAAACCAACTATTTGTTCTGTTCAAAGTATAACTGTATTCATTTAAAATTCGTTTAATCCTGTGATGTAAGAGTGGCAGAAAGGGCAGAGGTGGTATCCCATATCGATTTCGCGTTCGCAATTTGGGCATTTTTTGAAGTGCGGCATTGAGACGGACGAGCTTGGCGTTTCTTTATTTTTTAGGTTGATATTTCTGCTTTTTTGTTTGGTATCGAGATCGCTAAGAATATTCATGATCGCGCTTTCGGTGATTGGTTTAGGCGGGATACGAACGGCGGCGTGGCAAACTGGACATTTACCGGTTTTGCCGGCGTTTGATTCTTTAGCGGTCAGGTTATGTCCGTTGGGACATTTCAGTTGAAAAGTCATGATTGGTTCTCCTTTTGGGCTGGATGGAAATAAAATTTATTAAATGAAAATAATCGTTTACAAAATTACAAAAAAAGTGTAACCGTTCACGTTTTTTAATATTTTGTAACTATTCAGTAGGCGTTTATTGAACAGGTCGCCTACCTGATCTGTAACGCGAACTAAAAAAAATAAAACTCGCGTCAAGGGCGTAACATAAATTATGAATTTAAAATCCGCGAGCTGTTACAAAATTTTTATTATATATTCTTCCTTTATTTGAATTCGCAGTTTAAAATGAATTATTAACGGCAGAGAAATCAGATCAGAGTTTTCGTTGATTAAAAAAGTGTTTTCATTTGCGAGGTCTGAGTTCTTTGTGGCGATGTAAATTTTGAAATGTTATTTAATCATACGCTTATTTTTGATAAAAGCAAACAGGTCTCTGTTATGAAAGCTGAAGTTCAATTGGGTATAAAGTTACGATGTCCGATTTGTGATCGGGCGTTTGATGATAATTTGACGGGAGTTGTGTTGCCGTTTTGTTCGACGCGTTGCAAGCAAATAGACGCCAAAAGATGGCTAAATGAAGAATACGGATTACCATACGAATCCGAAAAAATTCAAGCAGATTCAGAAAATGATGCAGTTAGTTTTTAGGTAATATATCAGCAGAATTTTTTGTAACGATATTTCCTTGAATTATGATTTCCTAATTTTTTGCGATTTCTGCGTTAAAATTTTTTATCAAATTTAAATGCAGAATATCGCAAAAAACGCAGAAATGAGTCGTTATAAATATTCCGCTGAAAAATTACAAACCATATTATTTTTTGGGGGGACAAAGTGGACGTTGGGGACTTAGGGGACACTGGGGACATTCTTGTTTAAAATCTGGGATTAATGGCTCGGGGGACAAAATTGAAAAAAAAATCTCTTTTAAAAAGCCGTTGACTGTTGAGTCGTT
>JAITAZ010000282.1 GCA_031283825.1 Planctomycetaceae bacterium
TTTGTTTGGCGCGATAATTTGCCAATCGACATTTTCAATATTTTTTAATTCCTTGAGCTTTGCTAATTTCTTTTCACGGTCAAGATAATCGCCGACGTCGTAATAATGAATTTTACAACCGTCAGAATTTTTATTCGGGTTTTTGACAAATATTGAAATCGCAATCGACGCACGACTTCCTGATTCAAAAATTCCGCCGCCTTCTTTGCTGCGTTGTTCGCCGGAAGTTCTTGCATCTCCGCGTAAATTGAAAACGTAAATATCTGTAAATTCATCGGCTAAACATTTTCGTAAACCGTCCATTGAGTTGCTGTCGATATACGAACCGTTGCTGACAAATCCGATAATTCCCTTTGTATCAATTCGATCCGAAGCCCAGCGAATTGCGCGAATATACGAATCGTAAAGAGATTTTTTCAACGTTGCGCTTGACGCTTCCGCATACGTTTCGGCGATTCGTTGATCAAGTTTTGGATATTTTATATTTCTGTTATTATCGTTTTCGCTTTTTTGACCGGCAGAATACGGCGGATTTCCTATTATAACAGTAATCTTTTGTTCTTTTTGTTTTTTCGCCCGCGCGCTGTTTATTGGGAACATTTCAACAAATTCTTTTTGCGTTCCTTCCATCATTTGAAATGTGTCCGTCAAGATAATTCCGGGAAACGCCGTATAGTTGCCGCTCTTTTCGTCTATAACTTCGTGAAACGTGTTTTCAATATTTATCGCCGCAATGTAATATGCAAGCAACACGATTTCATTCGCGTGAATTTCATTTTCGTATTCGTATCGTAGATTTTGCGGCTGAATCAATCCGCTTTGTAATAATCGTACAATAAATGTTCCCGTGCCTGTAAACGGGTCAAGAATATTGTTATTTTTCGCGTCGAATCCGCCGTCGAATTCCGTTTTCAAAAGATAATCAATACTGTGCAGAATAAAATCGACAACCTCAATCGGCGTGTAAACTATTCCTAACCGTTCCGACATTTTCGGAAATGCCGCCTTGAAAAATTTATCGTACAATTCAAGAATAATTCTCTGTTTTCCCGCCGCTGTTTGAACGCCTTTAACGCGGCTTTGAACGCCCTGATAAAATCTCGACAACGACGACGTATCGCTCTCGACGTCGTTTAACAAATTGATAACGCGATCCAACGCCAACGACACAGGATTATTCCGCGAAAATTCAGAACCGCCAAAAAGAGCGTCAAAAACAGGCTTTGTTATTCTATGTTGAGCTAACATTTCAATTGCTTCAGCCGCCGTAACGTTGTCGTTGATGTTTTCTTGCAAATGATACAAAAAAGCTTGAAAATCGCCTTTGTGTTCATCGGTATCAACCAAGAATTGAAGTTGTTCGCAATGTTTTTGCGCGATTTCTGCAACGTCTTTTGCCCAATCTTCCCAGTACCGTTTTTCGCCGCATCGAGTTGCAATTTCGCCTTCGATACACGCTTTCCACAGACTAATATCATTGTAAGAAAACGTAAATTCCTGTTGCTGCACCGTCGATTCAAATTCCGTTTCCGATTCCGTTTCGCCAGACCCAGTTTCATTGCCGATAAAACCGATAATAATTTTTTCTGGAGTCGTTTTCTCAAGTTCCATTATGTTGATCATATTTTGAAATCTATCATCGTGAGCTCTCAACGCCTGCAAAACTTCCCACACTACAGCGTAAGTTTCATTTGTATCCAGAAATTCATCCGGCTTATCGCCTGACCGAATAACAATCGGCAAGATAATATAACCGTAATCTTTTCCTTCCGCCTTCCGCATGACACGACCGACCGATTGAACAATATCTACTTTTGATTTTCGCGGCGTTAAAAAAATTACCGCGTCTAATGCCGGAACGTCAACGCCTTCAGATAGGCAACGCGCATTTGATAAAATCCGACATTCATTCTCCGACGGTTTATTTTTTAGCCATTGCAATTTTTTGTTACGTAAAAGCGAATTCATTGTGCCGTCAACGTGTTCGATTTTGCATTGTAATGTTTTTGAATTTTCCGGCGTGTTTGTTAAATATTCGTCGATAATTGTTTGAAATTGTTGTTGAAATTGTTCCGACTGCTTAATCGACGTAGTAAACGCAACTGCGCGTTTCAAATTCGGCAGATTCTGATTTTTAACTTTGCCAGATAACGCATTCCAACAGCCGACAATTTTCGCCGGATCAACTAGCGGCAATTCGCGTTTGCCAGACCGTTTGCCAGACCGATTGTTAGACGCCGCTTGAATTGCGTTTTGAAGTTCGGGTGAAATAATATTTTCGTCAACTCCGAGAATAACGACTTTATAATCTGACAATAAATTTCCTTCTACGGCTTGTGAAAATCCTAGCGAATAAAAAACGTTTCCGAAGTGTTGCGGGTCGTCCATTGACCAAACGGTAATTTGTTCATTTGCGGCTTTACGTTTTGTTTCAGCGGAGAATAATCGCGGCGTTGCGGTCATGTACAGACGTTTTTTTGCTTTGATAAAATCGGCGTCGTGAACGCGGACAAATTGAGATTCGTTTTCTTGCGCCGAACCTGTTGTCCGGTGAGCTTCGTCGCAAATGATTAAATCGAATTCATCGACTCCGTTATTTTGCGAATCGCTAATTACGTTAATTGATTGATAAGTTGAAAAGACAACGGTCAAATTATCGTTACGAATATTCTTATTTTTGATAAAATTTTCGGCTAAAGTTTTTGCGTTTGTTGTTGCGGGTATAGCGAGGTCGTCTGGAGTGAGCGGGTCGTTTTCGTCGTGTTTTCCAACTTTTTCGTCAGAGCAAACCGCGTAGCAATGAAGCGGAATTTCAGACCCTGCCAACCATTCGCTTAACGTTTGAGACATTAGAGAAAGCGACGGCACAAGAAACAAAACGAGTCCGCCTTTGCCGGCAAATTTCTCGGCGATTTTCAATGACGTAAATGTTTTTCCTGTTCCGCAAGCCATAATCATTTGTCCGCGATTTGCAGATTGAAAGCCTTTAATAACGTCGGTGATTGCATTTGTCTGATGTTCTTTTAGTTTGAGTTTGTTTTTGAGTCTGATTTTGTTGTTGTTGAAGTATTCGTTCCAATCGATAGCGCTATTTTCAAAATTTGATAGTCCGATAACGTGAACTGGCGGATTTTGATTTTGAATTGCGTCGAGAGCGTTTTTTCCGAGTTCGGTTGTTGCGACAAGAATTCGTCGAGCGAAATTTTTCTTTGAGGAGGCGGCGAGAAACGAATCGATATCTGGTTTCTGGATTTTATAGTTTTCGGAATAAAATTTGCATTGAATAGCGACCAATCCTGATTTGTCTTTCATTTCGGCGACGAGATCGATTCCGGTATCGGTGGAGGATCGATTATTCCATTGATCCCATCGGACAACGTTATTGAGTTGAGATTTGTATATTGGATCGTGTGAGAGAAAAATCTGTACGATTTCTTCGAACCGTGATCCTTTATCGCGAGCGGAGTTTTTAACGTCGTTTATTTGTTGAATTATAGATTGAAAATTCATATTTATTTTTTGTGGTAGAGATATTATTTGAAATAAAGTAACCGTTCACGGGCTTTTAAATTCTGATTTGAATTACTAAACCGAATGTAGAGACGCAATGCCTTGCGTCTCTATCGGTGATCTTTTGATCGAACAATGAGACGCAATGCCTTGCGTCTCTACGATTGCTAATTTGTAACTAGATAAATATCATTTTATCGTTGCCTTCGGCAACGCGACCTTTCGGCGAAAGGTCGCCTACCTACCGCCTATCTGATCAATAAACGCCTACCGACAGACAAATACTACGTAACATGAGTAAATAAATTAAATAATTGTGTTCGTTGTAAATTCTCTTTCATTTTATCCGTTAACTTAATCGTCTCAAACTAAATACTAGGAAAGATTACACGACTATTTTACTTTTACGTCGTGTATGAATTTAAATATTGGGTTTGGACTTCCTTGTTGTAAAGAACCTTCAAACACCTCCGTTAGAAATTGTTTTTTTCCATTTGGCAGATTTTCAAGGTCGGGGAAAGAATCGCCCTTTTGTAGAATTACTTGTCTTTCATGAATCCCGCCGAAAGAATACGTTCCCGCAACTTGACACGGAAACCAAAAACCTCGCGGCTCAACCAGACTCTTTTTAGGCAATTGCTTTACACCAGATTTTGAACTCGCAGATTCCTTTTCTGATTTGTCGATTTGCATTTTTTCTGCTTTTTCTTTCTCTTTCTCTTTTTCAATTTTTGATTCTGCATCATTACTTAATTCCAGATAAAATTCGGCATAGCAATGTTCCGGTAAACGCACAAGTCTTGCCGGAACTTTGCTCAATCTGCACATCGCCACAAAAAGACTACATAAATCTTTACAATCGCCTTCGCATTTGTCTTCCGGCATCGCTAACAACGCCTTTACGCCTTTTGCCGGTAAACTTTTATTCGCGTCGTTATATTTCACGCGACGCTGCACGTAACGATAAATCGCCTCAACTTTATCCCAGTCTGTTTGCTTGTCATTTGTAATTTCGCGCAATTTTTTTCTTAATGTCGATGAAACTTTCGAGTCGTCAATCTCAATTTTCGGACTCGCCTTTAAATACGGCGAGACCTCTTTCGATACCCGCTTGGGAATCGCAAAAATTTCAGTATTTTCCGGCGGATCGACCTCGTAATTTATCGTGTCAAATTCAAGAATTATCTCAAGTTTATTATTTAATCTCAAATTGGAAAATTTAATGACCGCTTCTTTTGCACCATTATTTATTGTACGAAAATCGACGCCTCTTGGAATAGCGTTTTTGCCTTTGACGTATCTATATGTTTTTACTTCTTGTTCAAACCAACCAGTCGGCACAGGCATTGTGATTGTAACGTCGTCAAGAAGAGAACCGGCTTCAAGAACTATTCCTGCAACCCAAGTCTGTTCTTGTTTAACTCCGCGACGAGGTCCATATTTCGACGGCGTAAATTCATCAGACTCTAAAGCCGTATTTTCGCCGTCGGTACTAAAATTAAATTGACCTTGCACAACCGAATCCGACGCAAAAAATATAAACAACAAAAAAACCGACAAAAATAATCGACAACGAAAAATCTTAAATAAATAACGCGAAAACATAATTGACATCGTAAAATCTCCTTATAAAAACCAAAAAATATTTCGTAACAATTTAATCGTTTCTCTCTACTACTGCTACATCTCTTTATTATCGTACATTTATTCTTGGACTGTATGTTTCATTTGGGTAATGATCAAATTGTGAAAATTTTGAACGTTGTTTTTCAAGATCACCCGGATGACGAATATTAGGCAACAACAAATAACCATAATCATTTTGAATCGCAGGATCGCCTTCGGACGTATGAACTATATCAGAACAACAACCGCTAACAATTATTGAAACAAAAATTCCAAAAATCAATTTCATTAAAATAAATTTACACATACGGATAAAAGTTAATTCGGAATTCGGAATTCGGAATTCGGAATTCGGAATTATATTTTCAAGGACAATAATGACGCTAGAGGCAACTAATAAAATTGCATTCCGCTCACAATGAGAATAATAACAAAAAAACACAATTCAACGCAATAGCAATTTTTGTAACTCATGTTACGCACTTGTTGCCCCCGATCAGGTAGGCGACCTTTCGCCGAAAGGTCGCGTCGGCGTTAGCCGACGGTAAATCTGAATTGATTGTAATTATTGTCGAATCCTTTTTATCGTTGCCTTC
>JAITAZ010000283.1 GCA_031283825.1 Planctomycetaceae bacterium
ACTTGTCTATTCTTTATCGACTTTGAATCTGCAAGTTCGGTCTCCGGACGCCCAGCAATCTACCTCTTTGGCTTTGAATACTTGCCCTGTGTACTTGTAAAAAATTCCGGCAATGAATCCTTCGTCATAATTGCAAACCTCCACGCCGATATCAGGTAGTCCCGAACAATCTAAATCTTCTGACACGGTCAAAACAAAATTTCCCGCTTCCGGATCGGCTTTCTCAATTCTCAAAATTCCTATTCCTAGCTCTCTCATTACTCTCTGCAATTCCGCAACAAATCCATTTAACGGCAATTCTGCAAACTGTTTCAGGAACTTCTCAAAAAAGAACATTCCCGCAAGTTTGCCTGCGTCATAAAATAACGTATTGCAAACATCCGTCCCAAAACGTTGTTCCGCTACGTCCCTAAACGTGTATTGCATCAAACGATACAACACCAAATTAACATTTTCGCCAAGATTCGGACGACCCGCGTCCAAATCGCCAATTATATCCCACGTAAATTCATACATCCGTTCCGTCATAATTTCCTCCAAAAAATAATTTTTTATCAGACAACATGTCCAACTAAAAAAATAACGCCAAAAAAATCAATACTCATCCGCAACCCTACATCGTTGTCTGACATTTTCATTTGGCAACAACTACTCAGTCAAAATATTTTTCTCAACAGACAAAGGAGACTTATAGGACATTGTTCTTGAGTCTTTTCAAACCAGATTTTAACCCCAAACGTCTCTTGTTATTTATTCGTCTCATTGATCCGTCCAATATCGTCTCTAGCCGCAATCCCATATTCGACATTCACGCTAGACGCTCTTTAAATTTCACTCAACTAAAGATAAAAATACAAATTTCGCTTCGTTACTTTTGATAATATTAACTTAAATTCTAATTAAAATCACGCTCAATTAATAAAAGAAGGTAATATTGTCCAAATTTAATATTCAAAGTCAATACCCTCGCGTCAAATCGATACAATCAATACAATCGACGCAATCGATATAATCATAAAATACGGCACTATAAAAAAATCAAATTTTAATATTCGGCTTTAATCTATTGACATAATCGTAGTCGAAAGATAATATTTTCTCACACTTTTACCTCGCTAGATAATTTTGACCAAATACATTTTCCAGATACTAAGGAATAAATTTATTTTTTGCGTCCGAATAAAGATTAGACATTGCTCAACCAAAATCAATAAATCAAATTCGGCGCATATATCAGAATTTCGTAGCGTTTTGAGTAATTGCAATTTGTGAAAGATCAAAATGAATCGAATACGATTTGTTAAATTCGATTGACGCTTTGGTCTTATTATTTTTTACTTTTTACTTGCGATTTGCGTTGCTTCGAATTATCAAATTCTAGCGCGAGTTGCGTAACCTACATTAAAGGAGTTCTATTCATTATGAGTAAAATTAGCGAATGGATGAGCGGTCGCGTTTTTAGAATTGTGCATGGTAATAATCTTGTTTACAACACTTGCTGGGAAGACCCGCGTATTGATAAACAAGTATTAAATCTCACGCCGGACGACAACGTGTTGGTAATAACGTCGGCGGGTTGTAACGCGCTTTCATACGCGTTGACGGGCTTGAATCGCGTTTACGCAGTCGATATGAATCCGCGTCAGAATGCGTTGTTAGAATTAAAGATAGCGGCAATACGTTATCTCGATTTTGAAACGTTTTTTCAAATGTTCGGCAACGGAAGACTCGGCGGAATTCGCGGTATCTACTACGCAAAATTACGTAACGACCTTTCAACATGGTCCCAAAAATATTGGGATAAACGAATAAAAAAATACTTCGACAGCAAACGCAAGAGCTTCTACTTCTGCGGAACAACAGGAACTTTTGCTCGTTTCATAAATTTTTATATCGACAAAAGAAAAGACTTGAGGTCTTGCGTTCACGATATTCTTTCGTCAAATACAATCGAAGAACAACGCGAAATTTGGTTTGGCAAATTGCGAGATAAATTATGGAGTAATTTGATCAAATTCGTGATGAACCGCGATACTACTCTTTCGATGCTTGGCGTGCCGTTGGCTCAACGTAAACAAATTGAAACGCAATACGACGGCGGCGTAGTTAAATTCGTGCAAGATTGTCTCGATTCAGTATTTGGAGAATTGCCAATTCAAGATAATTACTTCTGGAGAGTTTACGCAACAGGAAGTTATACGCCGAGTTGTTGCCCCGAATATTTACAGTACGAAAATTTTGTCAAGTTGAAAAACGGACTAATTAACAAAATCGAAATCCATACCAATACGGTTGAGGGATTTTTGAGATCAAAACCATACATTAAAATTTCGCGTTTTGTTTTACTCGACCACATGGATTGGTTGTCGTATCATCTTTACGACGCGCTCGTTAAAGAATGGGAAATGATTATCAGTCATGCAACTCCGCAAGCCAGAATACTGTGGAGAAGCGGAGGTCTGAAAACAGAATATATCGACGCTGTACCGGTCGAATTTAACGGCGAAAAAATTAAACTCGGCGAAATGTTAAATATACAAACCGAAAAAGCGGCAGAACTACATAAACTAGACCGCGTCCACACCTACGGCAGCTTTTATATCGCCGACTTAAAGAACAGTTAAAATCGTAACTATCTATTTAAATTTTATAACCGTTCATTTTGTATTAGAGAAAAAAATCCTATATCCCGAAGGGGCGGCGTTTGTAAAATTTGTTTTAAATAATTATCAAGTTTTGAATTTTTTTGATTTTTAACAAATTTATATTTCATAAAATACGTGTTTGTACTTTTGTTAAAAAAACGTAACCGTTAACGGAATTTTTAAACTGTTCACACTTGAATTTGTAGAGACGCAATGCCTTGCGTCTCTATTGTTCGATCAAAAGATCACCGATAGAGACGCAAAGCATTGCGTCTCTACATTGGGTTTAGGGAACTTCTAAAAACTAATTTTATTAGGAACGCGGGCGTCCCGCCTGCATGATAAACGCCTAAATATGCGGTCGAGACGACCGCGATCCTAGTAAAAATAAATTTTACATGAGGTTTTTAGAAGTTCCCTTTAGTAATTCAAATCCGAATTTAAAAACCCGTGAACGGTTACTATTTATTTTTGTCAAAAATTATCAACAAAATTTGAGTCTTTAGAGATTGCCTAACGTGATATGAATTTAATAAAAATTAAATGATTGGAGATTTCCAGTTGCAAAAACGTTGGTGAGTTTTTTGGGGGGTGTACAAATTTTTTTAATCATGTAGAATTTTCCGCAATCTGATTCGGACGTCGTTTTTTATTTGTATTTTTTGAACCATATTTCAATTGCTTATCTCTTCAATTAGATAATATCCGGTTACTCTCTTACAAAATTGAAACGACGCTTCAACAGCTAAAAATAAACAAAAATTTTTATACAGACCAATATTAACTTTTCGTTAATATCATTAAACAATCCGCTCTCAAAATTTTGCCAAACCGCCGATTTACCAACTAAAATATTCGGCGGCACAAAATTCAATCGCGAACAGTTTAAATCAAAGTCTGTTTCCAATTACACTAATCCTAACAATAGGAGTATAAGAATGAGAACAAATCGTCGTAGATTTTTACAAGCGGCAACCGTCGCAAGCGTTGGCTACTTAGTATCAGCCGGTAACGCTCAAGAAGAAAGCAATTCGCCCAATGAACAACTCGGCGTTGCTTGCATCGGCATTGGCGGAAAAGGAAGCGGAGACGCTGATCACGCCGTCAAATACGGTAAAGCTATCGCCATTTGCGACGTCGATAAAGGTCGACTCGACGGCAAAGGTAACGGAGACGCCTATAAAAACGCGAAAAAATATGTCGATTTCCGAGAAATGCTAAATAAACACGAAAAAGAAATCGACGTCGTTACCATCAGCACGCCAGACCACATGCACGCAGCCGCTACACTAATGGCTATGAGAATGGGTAAACACGTTTACACTCAAAAACCTCTCACTCGAACCATCTACGAAGCAAGACTACTCGCTAAAGTCGCAAAAGAAAAAGGCATCTGCTCGCAAATGGGAAATCAAGGCACATCACTAGATTCTTCACGAAACGCTATCGCACAACTAAGAGGAGGCTTGATCGGTAAACTAAAAGAAGTTTACATTTGGTCAAATCGTCCTGTTTGGCCCCAAAATCCATTTGATCCAAACAGAACTCTTACAATTGACGACTACGTTAAATACGCTAACGAAAAAGCCGGTGAAAACGCCGAAAAAATGATTAACGAGAAAAAAAATGCAATCGAAAATGGTCTCAAAGTTCTCGACTGGAAACTTTGGCTCGGCACGGCAAAAGATCGTCCTTACATGCCCGGTTTATATCATTCGTTTAATTGGCGCGGTTGGTGGGATTTCGGTAGCGGCGCACTCGGAGATATGGCTTGCCACCACTTCACTATTCCATTCGCCGCCTGCGATCTCAAAGACCCAACTTGGGTTCGCGCAAAATCATCAGGACACGATTTCAACATGTATCCTGCAAGTTCCATAATCGATTTCGAATTTCCAGCAAATGAAAATCGCGGCGTCTTGAAATTCCATTGGTACGACCGAAGAGGAAATCAACCGCCGCGCGAAGTATTCGAAAAATACAAAATTCAACCCGGCGGAAGCGGAACGCTAATTATCGGCGAAGAAGGCGCAGCTCTCGATGTCGGCGATTACGGTCAAAACGTAACCTACTACAGAGAAGGAGGAGAAAAAATTGAAGACCGCGTCAAAGTGGATGTCGTCTATGCGGAAAATAAAGGAGATTTCGATTTAAATCAAATGTACGAATTGTTCCGCGCTATCAAAGCAAAAAATCCGAAAATCGCCGTGTCGAATTTCGTTGACCGCGCCGGTCCAATGACAGAAACGATTCTGCTAGGTAATCTCGCCGTTTGGGCTGCGTCAAAACGTTTTGACGGAGATATTAAAGAAACCGAATGGGGCGAAAAAATCGAATGGGACGCAAAGAATCTCAAAGTTACAAATATAAAAGACATCAAAACACCCGGAGTCGAAGGTTTAATCAAACCAGTTTACGAACCCGGTTACGTTCTTGACGTCTGATTTATTTCAAAATTTATCATTCGTTAGCCATAAAAAATCGGGACAAATTTTCACGCTATTGGTAATTTTAGAACTCGTCTAAAATTTATTAACGTGAATTTTTGTCCCGATAATTCTTTTCAAGAAGGAATTATTTTGGTTTTGTCCATTGAGAATCTCTAAAATAACGAATGGGTAAAATCGCAACGCAATTTCACCAGTCGAAAATAAATTCGTAACGTGATTTTTTTTTCGATGGGTGAAAATTCTAACGAATTTTTACCCATCGCTATTTTGAGAAACCGCTACGCGGTTTTAATTAAAATTGAATTTTTAGAGATTCCCGATTATTGATCAGGTAGGCGACCTTTCGCCGAAAGGTCGCGAACATACGGTCGCCTACCAGATCAAGAACCGCCAACTGAATAGTTACAATATTTGTAACCGTTCACGTTCAAAAGAAAAAATCCTACGCCCTTTCAGAGCTTAGGAAATTTTTCTCGTGAGCGTGAACGGTTACACTTAATGAATGCCTACAAATCAATTCAAAATTTTGGAGAAATAATAATGAAAAAATTTTTAATAATTTCGTTTTTTTCGTTTTTTTTATTTTCAGGTTCGATACTATTTTCTCAAGAAGACAATCCAGTTCCGAAAAACGATGATAAAAGAAAT
>JAITAZ010000291.1 GCA_031283825.1 Planctomycetaceae bacterium
TGAATTAACAACTCCGTATGAGTATCAACCGCACTTGTCGCCTCGTCAAGAATTAGTATCTTCGGATTCGTCAATAAAACTCTCGCAATCGTTAATAATTGCTTCTGACCCTGACTAATATTGTTCGCCTCCTCCGAAAGAATCAAATCGTATCCCTTCGGCAGCGTCCGAATGAAATTATCCGCATACGCATTTTTTGATGCGGAAATAATATCCGCTTCCGACGCCGCCTCATTACCATAACGAATATTCTCCCGAATCGTGTTACTGTAAAGCCACGTCTCTTGTAAAACCATTCCAAATCTGCCGCGTAACTCATGTCTTGGATAATCCCGAATATCGTAACCATCAACCGAGATCTTTCCGCCGTCAACATCGTAAAACCGCATCAGAAGTTTAACAAGCGTCGTCTTGCCCGCGCCTGTAGGTCCAACAATAGCAACCTTCTGCCCCTGTTTCACCGTCAAAGAAAAATCGTGAATAATCGTTTGCTCCGGTAAATAACCAAACCGAACATGCTCAAAACATACCTCGCCCTCCGTAACAAAAATCGCCGGAACATTGTTAATCTCCGGACTCTCTTCAGGTTCTTCCAGCAAAATAGTAATCCGCTCCACCGACGCAAGCATCTGTTGAATCGTCCCCGCAAGTCCCGCTATCTGTCCCAACGGCTGAGATAAAAGATGCGAATATTGCAAAAACGCCTGAATCTCGCCAACTGTAATTCGTCCCCAAACCGTACAAAAACCTCCAACCACACAAAGCAAAACATAACTGCAATTTATCGCCAAAAACATAAACGGCATAATTAACGTACTGTAAAATAAACTCAACCGCGCCGTGTTGCGAAGCTGTTGATTCATCCGCTCAAAGTCCTCAATTGTTTTCGACTCGCGGTTACAAGATTTCACAATAAAATGACCACTCAATACTTCATCTGTTACACCGCTTATTCGACCAATATACTCCTGCAAAAAACGAAGATGACTCTGACTCCGACCCATTATCATCGGCAAAAAAAACGCCGATAACGGAAGTATCGATAATGCCGCTAATGTCATCAGCCAATCCGTTATAAACATAATCGTCAACACGCCGGTAACAGTTAATACGCCGACAAAAATTTGCGGAAATCCCTGATTCAATCCCATTGTAACCGCATTGACGTCGTTTATTATTAACGCCAAAGTATCGCCGCTGCGATGTGAATCAAAATAACTTATCGGTAACCGATTAAGCTTGGCGTCAATTTGATTACGCAAATTTTGACCGACTTTATTGGCAACGCCCGCAAGTATCCACGATTGAAAAGACGAAGCAACCGCACTGACAAAATAAAGAAAAACACAACATAATAACAATTTTCCCAATGTTACAAAATCAATTCCGCCGGTATTCATAATCGATTTCAACGAACCGTCGAGAATCAAATCAATCGCCCGCGCAAAAAGAAGAGGCGTAAAAATTGTAAAAGAAATCGATACAATAATCACAAATACACAAACAATAAGAAAAAAACGAAACGGACGACAAAGCCCGAATAGCCTCTTCAACGAAACAAATAACGAAATTTTTTGATTGGCTTTCATATTTATAAATTGTTTTCAGATTCCATGTTTTGGCTTTCTGCAATTTCACGGTATATCAGGCAATGTCGTAACAATTCGCCGTGAACCCCGCAACCTGCAATCTTGCCCTTGTCCAATACAATAATTTGCTCGGCATTGCGAATTGTCGATATTCTTTGCGCGACAATAATCAACGTCGCATCCTTCGCATACGAAACAAGCGATTTGCGTAACTTTGCATCCGTCAAATAATCTAACGCACTAAAACTATCGTCGAAAATATAAATCGGCGATTGACTCGTCAACGCCCTTGCAATCGCTAAACGTTGACGCTGCCCGCCGGAAAAATTACTGCCGGATTGCGAAACAATCGACTTAAAACCGTCAGGAAGATGCTCAATAAAATCTCTGATTTGCGCCGTTTCCGCCGCACTGTTGAGAACATCTATATCCGCATCGGTTTTGCCCCAGCGTAAATTCTCTTCAATCGTTCCGCTAAATAATTTCGACTGCTGCGGAACATAACCAATTTGCCGCCGAAAATCAAACTGCTTCAATTGACGAATATCCGTTTCATCAAGAAAAATCGTTCCGCTTGTCGGATCATAAAATCGCAACAACAAATTCACCAGCGTCGTCTTGCCTGAACCGGTTGCTCCAATAATTGCCGTCGTTTGACCGGATTTAGCTGTGAATGTAATATCATGAAGCGTATCCTCATCCGCATTGCCGTAACGGAAACACACGTTTTCAAAACGGATTTCGCCTCTGACCGGTTTCTTTAATGTTACAGGTTGTATCGGGTCTTGCACTGCGGGAACCGTTTTTAATAATTCGGATAATCGCGAAACAGAAATTAAAACCGACGGTAAATTCACAAGACAAAGAGTCGTTAATACAAATCCGCCGATAATCAGAAAAATATATTGAATAAAAGCAAGAAGATCGCCAATTTGCATTTGAAATTGAACGATTTTTTCCGCGCCAATCCAAGTAATTCCCACCGTGAAAAGATTCATCAACAACATCAAAATCGATAACGATAACGCTTGCATTCTAAGAAGAACAAGATTATTTTGTGTCAATAATAAATTCGCATCTTGAAAACGTTTTGAGTGAAACGTCTCATTGCCGAAAGCACGAATCACCATGACGCCGTTTAGATTTTCACGACAAATATGATTCATTTTGTCGATTAGTTTCGGCGCAAGTTTAAATCGCGGACTTAAAATAATCAACATCGTTATCATAATAACGGCAAGCAATCCGAATAACGGATAAATAGTCCAACATAACGACGGCGCAACATGATACGAAAACACTAAACCGCCAATCGCTAATACCGGAGCATAAAATATGTTTCGCAAATCGCCGGCGAAAAAATTCTGAACATTAGTCGTATCGCTTGTAATTCGCGTCAACAATCCTGACGGCGTGAATTGATCAATTTCAACGTTTGTGAAACTCATCGTTTTTGTCATGGCGGCGTTTCGTAAATCGGCGGCGATGCCCGAACCCATTTGCGAAAAACAAAATGCCGTAACAAACGCACACGAAATTGATAACACGCCAATGAAAATCATCAACGCCCCAATACGAATAATATAAGAAATCGAAAGCCAAGCAAGATCAACACCAAGCTCTTGATAAATTAAACGATTCCATTGAGCCGTCGCCGCCATCGTTGTGAGTTCCGGTACTTTGTCGGCGATTGTTACTGCGTTGCCGATTTCAGCCGCCGATAAATTCGGCAACGCTTTTTGTAACTCGTCAATATTAGGCAAAACCGATTGAGAATATTTAGAATTGGAATCTTTATCAATAATGCCGGCGTTGGCAGAATTAACGGCGTTGGAGGAAAAATTCCGCTTTGCTTGAGTTGTTACGGCATTGGTTAAAGCGTAACAAGCTCGCTGATAAATGATATTGATTTCATTGCGGTTTTGAATTGCCGGCGTTAAAGCGATTACTTGTTTTTCCGCCGCTTGGGGAAAAAGCGTTAATAGTTTCGACTGCGATTTCTCCGGCAACGAATTTAACGGAACATAAACCGCTCGAAATTTTATGACGTCCGGCGGCGTCATAAATTTTGTCAGCATTTCTGAAACCTCCGGCAAAATAACCGGCGGAGATTGATTATTGATTCCGCTTTGCGTAATTCCAACGTTCACAATAGCACTCATCAACGAAGGCAACGATAAATCAGCAAGCGATTGTGCAAACAAAAAAATTATGCCCGCAACAAAAAAAATAACATACTTACGGCAATAAATTTTAACAACATTAAAAAATTTTGAATCGGACATAATAATTAGTAAACGTTCACGGAGGTTTTTTAATTCGGAATTCGGAATTCGGAATTATTTTTTAAACACGGATAATCGCGAAAATGCAAATGATTATTTTACGCGCATTCATAAAATGTAACTGTTCACGGTTTTAAACACGGATAATAGGGGGATTTTTTAAACGCGGATAATAACGGATTGGACGGAAATCGCGGAAAATGCAAATGGCGATTTTAATATTTATAAAATTGTATTATTTATTTAGTTTTATTTAGTTATAATTTTCACACTTAATTATTCTTATAATTTCTCATTCACTCCATTCTTTATCCCCTTTAATCTATTGACTTCTCTACCACAAAAGCAACATTTCCATTCTCCGCGATTATCCGTACTATCCGATATTATCCGCGTTTAAAAATCCCCCTATTATCCGCGTTTAAAACCGTGAACGGTTACCTATTTTTGTAATTAACTTAAATAAATAATTTAATTTTTATGTTTTCAGATAATATTAAACCTGCGGTTGAAATATCTAAACCGCGTCGTGTTGTGCTTAAGATTTCCGGCGAGTGTTTTTGTCCGGCGAATGAGAGAGGAATTTCGATGAATTCTGTATCTCTTCTTGCGAATCAGGTTGCGGTAGTTGCGCGTAATGGGATTCAGATCGCCGTAGTGATGGGCGGAGGGAATATATTGAGGGGCGGTCAATTTAAAGCCGCTAACGCTGCAATTCAAGAATCTACGGCGCATTATATGGGAATGCTTGCAACAGTAATTAACGGTTTGGCTTTGCAAGACGCAATTGAAATAGTAGGTCAACCAACTAGATTAATGAGCGCTTTTCCAATGGACGTAGTTGCCGAAACTTATATTCGACGTCGAGCAATGAGACATCTTGAAAAAGGAAGAATTATTTTACTTGCCGGAGGTACAGGAAGTCCGTTTGTTACTACCGACACCGCCGCCGCACAACGCGCGCTAGAATTAAGCGCAGACGTTCTACTCAAAGCGACAAAAGTTGACGGCGTTTATAGCGACGACCCAGAAAGAAATCCGCAAGCCGTTTTTTATCCTGAAATCCCCTACGAAGATATCTTGAAACAAAATTTACGTATCATGGATAAAGAATCAATCGCAAAATGCGCCGAACACAACATGCCAATTATGATTTTCAATTTCAGACGAGAAGGAAATCTAGAACGCGCCCTAATGGGAGAACGCGTCGGAACGCTGATTAGTTAGTTTTAGGGTAACTATTCAGCGGAATTTTTAAACAGAACGAGTCTTATTGTAGTGTTTTTTTATTTATTTGTATTTTTATTATCGATGTTTATTCAGGCGGCAATTGGGTTTGCTCTCGCTATGTTTATGCGCGAATGGTATCAGGAAGACTTGAAAAAACAAAGAGAATTAAAAAACACCGAACAACAAGAATCTCAAAACGAAGAACAAAATCTAGACGACGACAGCAATATCGAATCGCCGAAAACAAACGACTCTCAATATAACGAAGACCAAAACTCTTCAAGTAGTTCGGAAAATTTTGTTGAACAGACAGATAATCAAAACAATACAGAAAGTAAAATCGATTCAACAGAAATACAATCAAACGATATTGCAGAATCAGCAGAGTCAAAATCAGATTCCGATTTAGAGTCGGAGACGGGATCGGAATTGGAATCGGAATCAGAGTCAGAGTCGGAATTGCAATCGTCTAATAAATCTCAAATCGAAGATAGTAAAATTAACGTTACAGAAAATGAAAATGAAAGTATAAATCAACTTGATGAAGAAGAACAAAATATCGACGAAAACAAAAGCATTAGTAATCAATCGGATTATCAAGTAGATGAAATTATAGGTAATATTTTAAGCGAATCCGATTCGGATTTGTCGATGGATATAATCGACCAAATCAATAATTTATCTAATAATTCAGAAACGTCCGAAACAATATCAGACGCAACAGTCTCTCCGCAAGATTCAAACGATTCCGACAACTCTTTTGCTAATGATAATTTCAATATCGATAACGAAGGCGGAAAAAATATCTTACAAGAAAATATCGACAAACAAGTTAAAGACGAATATATAAACAATTCGGATTTGGAAAATTTTGATAACTCGTTTGACGATTCGGGAAATGAAACAGAAAATAACGCAATAGACCTTGTAGATTTAACTGACGAATATTCAAATAATAATAACTCGCAAAATATTTCGCAAACAGCTGTAGAAGTATTAGGCGAAAATTTCGATTTCGATTCATTACTTGCCGACGCAAAAGTTGTAGATATTAACAAGTCGGAAAATATTGCAAGACAATCAGAATCCGATTTGTCG
>JAITAZ010000209.1 GCA_031283825.1 Planctomycetaceae bacterium
TTATCCCTTTAAAATAATTGATTTCTACCATACAAAGGCATCATTTCCATTATCCGTGTTTATCCGTCAAATCCGTATTATCCGCGTTTAAAATTCCCCGTATTATCCGTGTTTGTTTTTTAATAAGGTAAAAATAAGGTCGCGTTGCCGACGGCAACGATAAAATGGATTCGACAATAATTAAAATCATTTCAGATTTACCGTCGGCTAATGCCGACGCAACCTTTCGGCGAAAGGTTGCCTACCTACGGTCGCCTACATGATCCGGGGCGGCAAGTGCGTAATATGAGTTACCAATAATTACATTTTTTTATTTTTCATACAAAAAATATGTCGGAAGTTAAGCAATATTCTATTACGGCGGATCGGATTCATACGATGTCAAAGGTCAATGGAGGAATCGGTAACACGGGATTAATTGAACGGAAATATATTAATGTCTCCGACAACAAAATTACGTCCGTGTCTTCAAAACCTCAATTCAATGACATAACAGATTTTCAAAATAAATTCGATATCTTGCCCGGTCTTATTAACGCTCACGCCCATCTCGAATTGAGTCAACTTAAATCTCCGCTCGATTTGTCAGAAGACACAACAACCTCAAACGAATTTTCGATCCAAAAAATTCCCGCTCAAAAGAATCTCCGCAACTTCGATTCGTGGATAAAAAAATTGATGCAATTCCGACATTCGCCAACTTATAACTCCAAACTCGCAATTCTCGAAACAAAAAATTATTTTGCAAAATCTAACGAAACAGCAGCAGTCGTCGATATTGTTCCGCTCGATCTAAATCCGACACAACTAAGTATCGGCGAAAATATCGAATGGCTTCGATACCCCGAATTGATTGCTTGGGACTCAATTACCATCACAAAAAAAATTGAAACAATCCGCAAAACGCCGAAAAATTTTTACTCAGGATTATCGCCGCACGCCCCGCAAACGGCAGCGGCAGACTTGATAGAATTCGCCGTCAACTCAGGACTTCCAATCTCAATGCATCTGGCAGAATCTCAAGACGAAATAAAATTGCTTAAATCTCGCGATGGAAAATTATTCGAAATGATGCGTAAAATCGACGAAAACTACGAACCATCAAAAATTTTAATCGGAAATAAACCAATGGACTATTTACAAGTTCTATCCAGAGCGTCGCGGACTTTAGTTATTCATTGCAATTATCTCGACGACAAAGAAATACAATTTCTCGCAAAAAATCGCGAAACAATGGCGGTAGTCTATACGCCAAGATCGCACGACTACTTCGGCTTTGATGAATTTCCGTTACAAAAAATGCTAGATACCGGCGTATGCGTCCTACTAGGAACCGACAGCATGGCTTCAACTGTCGATTTAAGTCTATCAAACGAAATCAAACGCGCCGCAATTACTCATTCTACGATTCCAATAGAAATTCTTTTTCAAATAGCAACAATTCAATCGGCAAATTTTTTAGGGCTAACAAAAAATTACGGCTCTATCGAATCCGGCAAAAAAGCAATTTTTACACTGTTTAGAAATGAATAATTGTCTCAACTAAAAATATAGTTTTGATTGAGGATTCCTTCTAAAAACTAATTTTATTAGGAACGCGGGCGTCCCGCCTGCATGACAAACGCCTAAATATGCGGTCGAGACGACCGCGATCCTAATAAAATAAATTTGTAACCGTTCATGGTATTTTTACAAACCATATTATTTTTTGGGGGGACATTGGGGACAAAGGGGACTTAGGGGACACTGGGGACACTCTAATTTAAAAACCGTGATTAATGACTCAACAGAAGACAATAGCCTTTTTAAAAGAGAGATTTTTTTCAGTATTATCTCCTGAGTCATCAACCCCAGATTTCAAACAAGAACGTCCCCAGTGTCCCCAACGTCCCCTTTGTCCCCAACGTCCCCCAAAAAAATTATTGTAACCGTTCACGTTCAAAAGAAAAAAAATCCTACGCCCTGAAAGGGCGACAGCAAATTTCAATTTTACAAAGCGGCTTGCGCCCTTTCAGGGCTTAGAAAATTTTTCGATTGTGCGTGAACGGTTACAAATAATTCAACAGAATAATTACAAAATAACCCTTCCTTGATTGAATAATTAAATAAGGTACAATTTGAAAACAATTCAAGGAATTTTAATTCCGAATTTTTTTTTTACAAACAAACCTTCAAACCATAACAAATAACCGAATACAAAATATCGCTCTATGCAGTCTCTTCTTCCTAATAGACAGAAACCAAAAAACGATTGGTTTACGTTTCTTTTTATGTTCGCGATTTGCATGATGGCAATGAATTTGCTTATGCCGCCGCGTCAGCAAAATCAACAAGTTAATATCAATGCGCCCATCGTTCAGAATGTCAATCCTAATAATAATCCCCAAAATAAACCCGAAAATACGCCGCCCGAAAATACGCCCAATGACGAAATAATCAGAGATAACGTCAGAGACGACGTCCGAGACGACGCCAACAATCCCAATACGCCGCCAATCCAAGAAACACCCGCCAAACCCGAATGGATAACTCTCGGCTCAATGAAACCCAAAAGTAACTACAAAATGCTAGTTACTCTGACAAACCAAGGCGCAGCCGTCGTCCGCGCTGAACTCAATACCGAAAGATATAAAGGCGTTCAAGAACAATCAGGATATCTAGGTCAATTAGTCGCTGATCAAAACGCCTCCGATTTCGAATCATTAAAACTCGGAGGAGGTGTTATCGTTCAAACGCTAGGAAACGGAACGCCCGCTCAAATTTATGGTCTGAAAATCGGAGATAGAATCACTCAATTCACAAATCTAACTACACAAAAATCCACAGATATTAAAAAATTTCTCGACCTGCGAAACGCACTGCTTCAATCAAATCCAAAAGATAAAATCAGTCTGCAATTTGTACGCGAGTCAAATAAAATCGAACAAGAAATAATTCTCGACCAACCGCCCCTAGACGTAATTCGCCCCGAATCCGCACCGCACAACTACGACAATTACAGCAAACTCGGAGGATTACGAGGAGTCGTTTTTAACGGAGGAAATAATAAAAATAACGATAACGGAAATAATAATGACAATGACGATTCCTCAAGCGACCAATTGTCGTTCCTGACAACTCTACTTCAACTCGACGAAAATAAACTCGACTTGCCCAAAAGTCTAAACGCAAATAATTCGTCAATCGCCGGATTCTGCAAACGCGACAACTCGCTCGATAAAGAAATTCTCGACCTTAAACTACGCCGAAAAACTTGGAAAGTTATAAATAAATCAGAAAACGAAGTTACATTCGCAACCACAATTCCTAAATATAATATCGAAATCCTAAAGACTTTCTACCTCGCCCAAAACGACGAAAAAACTACTTTGCCAAATGTTGCCGGCACTGGATATCATCTGAAACTCAAACTTGAGATAAAAAATCTCGATTCTAAATCGCATAAAATCGCGTATCAACTCGATGGACCTACCGGCTTGCCGCTCGAAGGAGGTTGGTACGCACAAAAAACCGGTCCAACTTGGAGTAGATTCGGTATCAGAGATATTGTCGTTAAATTTCAAGGAAACAACGGTCAAGTTATTCCTAATAACCTTACGGCAATGGACAAAATTACAGACGCTTGGGGAAATACGCCAATCGAATATATCGGCGTCGATTCGCTCTACTTTCAATGCACAATCAAACCCAATAAACCGGTAAACGAAAACACTTGGCACGAATACTCAATGCCAATCCGCGTCGGCGAAAGAAACTATAACTGGCAAACCTTGACAAACGTATCCTTCAGACTATGGGGAAGCGAAAAATCACTAAACGCCGGAGAAAAACTCGAACACGAATATTTCATCTTTCTCGGACCTAAAAATACAAAATTACTCGACGATTACGGATTGAGTCAAACGGTCTCTTACGGTTGGTTCTGGTTTGTCGCGCAGCCGCTGCTGTGGATGCTGCAAACATTCAACCGACTCGGCGTAAGCTACGCAGTCGCAATAATTTTACTCACAATTTTAGTAAGAATTTTAATTTTCCCATTAAGCCGAAAAATGGCTATCGGCGCAATCAAAATGGCAGAATTACAACCGCAAATTCAAGCAATAAATGAAAAACATAAAGACGATATGCAAGCCCGCTCAAAAGCAATTAACGCACTGTTCAAAGAACACAATTACAATCCGATGGCAGGTTGTTTGCCGCTTGTAATTCAACTTCCGATTTTTATTGGATTGTATAAAGCGTTGTCAATTGATCCGGGACTTTATGGAACTCCGCTTATTACAAAGTCGTTTAGATGGTGTTCGGATTTGTCTGCGCCGGACAGATTGGTCGAATGGAGCAACTTTTGGAATTGGATTGGATACTCCGGATTCAACGAAGGTCAAGGAATTTTTACGTTGGGACCGTTTTTTAATTTGTTGCCTTTGCTCACGATTGCTCTGTTCTTAATTCAACAAGAAATAATGATGCCGCCGCCCGCGCCAAACGACGAACAAGCAAAAATGCAAAGACGAATGATGAAATTCATGATGATTTTCATGGGATTACTCTTTTTCAAAGTGCCAAGCGGATTATGTATTTACTTTATCGCCTCGACAATTTTCGCTCTATTTGAAAGAAGATTCATTCCAAAAGCAAAACCAAAAGAAAATAATAAAACGTCGGAGATGTCAGAAGAAAAAACTCCGTCAACAATTCAATCTACGCCGACTCAAGCTATCGCGGATTCAAGATCAAAAAAGAATAAAAATAAAAGAAAAAATCCCGCCGAAGACAAAAAAACAGAAAAATCACAAAACTTCATCGTAAAATGGATCAGAGAACTTATAGAAAAAGCAAACGACGAAAAAAAATTCGAAGAAGGAAGAAAAAAGAAAGATAAAGATAAAAAAAAGAAATAAACAATCAAGAAATAAACCAGATCGAAAGTCGTCAAATAGCGATTTCATTCTTGCTGAATTTTTACATAAACTTTCAAAATACTTTTACCAATCAATAAAAAATGTCGGGCGCAAAATTTTTAAAGGATAAAACTAAATCGCTTTTTAAGGGCGATGGACCTCGTTCTCTTGTTTCGACGTCTCTTCAATCGGCGTCTAATAATTTGCGGGTTTGTTGGGAGATCGACGAGTGGATTCGTTGGCGTCAATTGGCGTCGGAGATCAAACGTTATGTTTTGTCGAATCTGGATATTCTACTCGCCCAATTTATTGAACGTTTGGAGTCTAAAGGCGTCAAGGTGATTTGCGCTAAAGACGCCGACGAAGCGAATAATGCAATTCTAGAAATTATCAATCAACACAATGCTAAACTTGCGGTCAAGGGCAAGTCGATGGTCAGCGAGGAGATTGATCTCAATCATTTTCTTGAACGTCGTGGAATTACTTCTTATGAAACTGATCTTGGTGAATTTATTGTTCAACTTTCAGGAACTCGTCCGTCTCATATTGTAACTCCGGCGTTGCATCTTTCTGCCGTTGAAATCGGTAAATTATTCGAGGAAAAACTCAACGAAAAAAACTCTGCCGGACACGAAGAATTAACGCAAATCGCAAGACGTCAATTGAGGTCGAAGTTTATTGAATCTGAAATAGGATTTTCCGGCGTAAATTTTGGAATTGCAGAATCGGGAACGTTATGTATTTGCGAAAACGAAGGAAATATCGGTTTATCGACATCGTCTCCGAAGGTACATATTGCGATGATGGGAATTGAAAAATTACTGCCGAGATTAGACGATCTTCCGTTGTTTTTGAATATGCTTGCGCGAATGGGAACGGGGCAAAAATTAACTACTTACACGCATTTCGTAAACGCGCCCGCGAAGGGAACTGAGTTATACGTTGTTCTAGTTGACAACGGACGAACCAGAGCTTTAGCCGACGTTGAATTTCGAGAGATATTAAAATGTATGCGATGCGGTTTGTGTATGAATAATTGTCCGGTTTTCAGACAAGCCGGAGGATGGGCTTACGGATGGATTTATCCGGGACCGTTAGGAATTGTGTTGACGTCAGAATTACTTGGCATAGAAACCGCTTATGATTTACCTTTTGCGTGTTCGTTATGCGGCGCGTGCGGTTCGATTTGTCCGGTAAAAATCGATTTGAATCATTTAATCTTAAAACAAAGAAGACGTGCCATCGAAAAAAACACGAGAGCAAAAAAATTCACCGATACAATTATGTGGAAAATTTTCTCTATTGGTGCAAGAAATAAATATATCTTTAAAACGATGATGTTATTTGTAAGAATAGGAATCAGATTAGCTCCATTCCTCCCGTTCAAATTCGGAAAACTCAAAGCATGGACAGACAAAAGAGATTTGCCAAAACCAAAAAAATTCCCATAAAATTTTACATCAGGGAACTTCTAAAAACTCGTTTTTTTATTAACCACTGAGAACACAGAGTTCACAGAGAGAATATTCTTAAAAAATTGTAATATTTATTTGTTGTATTTGTTCTCGCGTTTTAAATTCATAATTCCGAATTTTAAAAACTGTGAACGGTTACTAAAAAACCATATTATTTTTTTGGGGGACATTGGGGACAAAGGGGACGCTGGGGACATTGGGGACACACTAATTTAAAAACCATGATTAACGACTCAACAGAAGACAACAGCCTTTTTAAAAGAGAGAATTTTTTTCTTTAAATTTTGTCCCCTCCGAGCTGACAATCCCAGATTTCAAACAAGAACGTCCCTTTTGTCCCCAACGTCCCCCCCTTTGTCCCCAGCGTCCCCCCAAAAATTATCTTTGACTTTTTAAAAACCATACTATTTTTCTGTATTCGTTCACGGTTTTTAAATTCGGAATTTAAAAACCCGTGAACGGTTACGATGAATATTTGTAACGAATATTCAT
>JAITAZ010000211.1 GCA_031283825.1 Planctomycetaceae bacterium
TTCCATCCCCCTTTATCCCTTTAAAATAATTGATTTCTACCATACAAAGGCATCATTTCCATTATCCGTGTTTATCAGTCAAATCCGTATTATCCGCGTTTAAAATTCCCCGTATTATCTGTGTTTGTTTTTTAATAAGGTAAAAATAAGGTTCGTCTTTCATCGCCTTGATAATTACAAAAAGACGATAGGGACAGAAGGGACGTTTTGGTTTAAATCTAATTTAAAAGACTCAAGAACGATATTTTTGAGTCTTTAATTTCCGATCCCAAACAACGATGTCCCTAATGTCCCTTCTGTCCCTAATGTCCCTTAAAAAATGCGACTCAACAGACAAAAAAAATTTCCGCTGCTATATTACAAAATAAGATTGTCAAAAATGAAACCTCCAATCGTTACAAAATATTCCGCTGCTATATTACAGATTTTCTATAAATTGTCCACGTGTAGATTTCAGAAAGGTTCTGCATTGGTCGAGAAAATTTAGGCATATTTCGCTTTGGTAATCGGGGTAAGTCCAATCGAGAGGTTGCCATTTTTTTTGACGATAAATCAGAGTTGTTTCAGCGAATATTCCTTTCGACAGATAAATACGATGCGAATGATCTTTCGTTGATGCAAGAATTAGTTTGCCTAAATCGACATAACCCGGATCAAGATTAAGAGGTCGGCTGACGTCTGAATTATTTTCGTTGATAAAGTCTTTTTCTAATTGATTTGTGATTAGTTTAATATCGGAGAGAATAGAAGGGTCGATTAGATTTTGTAGTCCCCAGAGCTGTTTGTATAAATTTTCGCCCATTGAGCGGGAGTAATAATCAGTGAAATTATCGAAATTGAATTTCTCGCTTTTAATTATGATTTTTCCGAATTGAGATTCAATTTTTTCAAAAGCCCAATCAAAGGAAGTCTCATCAGAACTGAAAACGGCAACAATAAGAAATACCGATTGAACTTTTTTAATTTCACCCATTTGAAATTGCTCGTAAAATTCAGCAAAGGATTACATTGTTTTTTAAGGACATTAACGGCAAAAAGGACATCGTTGTTTAAGCCTGAAATTAAAGACTCAAAAGATGTCGCTCTTGAGTCTTTTTGATAAGATTTAGATCAAGTCTTTTTATTTCTAATATCTTTTTAAAACTGCGGCTGAATAATTATTTTAATATCTGTATCCTTTTGATTGTCTGAATAGCGGGGACAGAGGTCCTGATGGTTCGCCGTCGTTGAAATCTAGCCACCATCTTGCGTGATCGTATTTTAGCGTAACTTGTCTCCAACCTAGCGGCGCTTGCGGATAAGAATAAAAAGGACCAATGTATGGCCAAGACTGCATCGAATAAGAACGCGGATATGAAACTTGCGCGTAATTCGGATAAGCCGCATAAGTAGGCCACGCATAAGGCGGCAAATTCGGACGACTATAAGTCGAAGGCATCGGACCAGTTGAGCCGTAGTATGGATTTTCGCCGTAATTTGAAGCGGGAATCGCGTTATAACCTGCATTTGTCGGCGCCGGATTATAAGGATTCGCGTTATTTGTATTATTGTTAGCTACGTAGTAAACGCCGTTGTTTCGCGGGTAGTTCGGATAATTGTAGTTATTGTTCGCATTTGCCGGAGGCGCGTAAAGCGGTAACGGCGTCGAAACTGCCGGTCGAAATGCAGGACGCGGCACTGGCGGAACATTTGCATAGTTCGGATAAGCGTTATTCGGATAACCGTTATTGGGATAACCATTAGTCGGATAACCGTTATTGGGATAAGCGTTATTGGGATAACCATTATTGGGGTAAGCGTTATTCGTGTAAGCGTTATTTGGATAACCGTTATTGGGATAAGCGTTATTCGTGTAAGCGTTATTTGGGTAAGCGTTGTTTGGATATGGATTATTATTAGTGTAATTTGAAATGTTTGTATCTCTGTTATCGTTGATATTGCTGAAATTGATTGGTTCGTCTTCGGCGGGGATTGTCAGAGGTGGTAGTACTGGGTTTCTTTCTGTGGTTGCGATTAAGCGGTCTCTATTTTCTAATCGTGGTATTGGCGTTGGTGCGTTAATTATTGTGTTGGTGGCTGTTGGGTTGGGATTTGTGTTTTCTGGTCTTGTGGCATTATTTAGAGTTGCGATAAGTTCTGGGGAGGCTGTTGGTGTTGTTCGGTTGGTGTTATTTCGGCGAGGTATGACTGGTTCTGGCGTAGCGGGAAAGAAATCTACTCCTCTTGCGCCGATGCGTAGTTGGTTATTGATATTTCTTATAGTTATTCCGTTTATATTTTGGACTAATTCGACGACATCGCGAGCCATCGCGGTGGAGCTGACTTCTCCTTTAAGTTCTATATCTCCTCCGCTGTAGTAGTTGACTTCGATGTCGTATCTAGGGTATCTTGTCCATAATCTTTGCGCGATAATATCGGCGGCATCTTGATTACTAAGCGGAGGCTGTGCCAAACTTGGCGACGGGTACAATGTCCCGATTGCCAAATAAATAACAAAAACCAGCGTTACTATTATTAGTCGCATTATTCCATTCCTCCCTGAACTTAGAGATTATACTGATTGCACTTTATAAATTACTGTTATTTTTACAACGCGAACCGGTCTTTAAAAACGGTTACAGACGATGTGAAATCTAAAGTGCGGGCAGTTTAATTTTCTTTAATATCAAAACTACACGCTTAACTAAATCGTTCATAAAATCATGGATTGCAAGGATTAAAAACGCGAATCCATAATTAACAAAAATATGCGTTTCATACTTTAGTAATTAAATGACAAAAGCGGATAATCAATTTTTTTTGCAATGTTGATTTAAGTTTACAAAAAGAATTAAAATTATGAGCGGAGTCGAAAATTATTTAAAGTAAGCGATTTTTACAAAGTGTCTCTTTAAAAGACAACTTTGCTATCTCACAGTATCGGCGGGTGATTTCTGAAAACTTAATTAAAGAAAGCGAGTAAATTCGCGTATGAAAATAATTATTTCAAAAAAATGTTGAAGTTTAACGTATAGACAGATTATATCAGCTCACCAATCGTTAAATTTTTCTCAATTTATCTCTTTTATTCACCACAGAAAAAACAGAGTTCAAAAAGAAAATACGTCTTTTAAAATTAGATAACTATTAAGATGTAGCTTTTTAAAAAAGACAAAAGGGACTTTTTAGTTTGAATCTAAATTTTAAAAAACTTAAGAGCGATATTTTTTTGAGTCTTTAATTTCCAATTGCAAACAATGACGTCCATTTTGTCCCTAAAGTCCCTTAAAAAAACAGAAACCGAAATAGCCGACTCAAAAAATTAAAAAATATGACTACCAAAATATTACAATTATTACAAATTTTACAATCT
This sequence comes from Planctomycetaceae bacterium, assembly GCA_031283825.1. GTDB lineage: Bacteria > Planctomycetota > Planctomycetia > Pirellulales > Thermoguttaceae > WRKP01. Next base: position 3,353 of record JAITAZ010000211.1, read on the forward strand.
TTTCTAATATTTTGATTAAAGAATCAAGGTAAAATTTGACGATTATAACGGCAGACTCCAATAGTTCACAAATATTCTTGTAATCACTCACCAGATAATACAAAAACTTATTTTTTTCAACAAAATCAAAAAATATTTTTTTAATAACTCCTATCCCCCTCGATTAAAAATGTCCAAAAATAATACTAGAACTTTTAACGCCGAATTCAATTTTCACTCGCCCGAAACTCGGTTAAACCAAAACGGCGACTCTAACTCAAATCATCTCGCCGACTCTACACACACTCAATCACTCAATAACAAAATTATCGATAACAATTCCCCAAAATTCACAGGCACTCCCACACGCCAACAAACAAATAATCTCCCATCAAACGGACTCTCCAGCGGAATTTCTAACGGAATCTCCAACGGATTGTCAGGCGGAATTTCCAACGGATTGTCAGGCGGAATTTCCGGCGGATTCGGTAACGGAC
>JAITAZ010000240.1 GCA_031283825.1 Planctomycetaceae bacterium
AATAAATAATATAATTTTATTGATATTAAAATCGTCATTGCCATTTTCCGCGAATATCCGTTGAATCCGTATTATCCGCGTTTAAAAATTCCCCGTATTATCCGCGTTTAAAAAATTCCGCTGATATATTACAAAATTTATTCTTGGCAAAATTATCAATAACTCATGTTACGCACTTGCTACCCCAGATCTCAAACAAGAACGTCCCCAGTGTCCCCAGCGTCCCCAATGTCCCCTAAGTCCCCCCAAAAAATTACCTTTGGCTTTTTAAAACCATATTATTTTTTTCTTGTGAACGGTTACGAATTATTGACGACTAATTTTCGGTTTTAATTTTGTTTTGTTCAATTTCTTTTTTTAGTTTTGTATTTTTATCATCTATTTTTTGGACTAGATTTTTTCTGAATAATAACAATTTTTGTTTTAGATTTTCATCGTTTAATGCTAGGATTTGTATTGCTAACAAACCTGCATTACGCGCGCCGCCAGAACCTATTCCAACTGTTGCAACTGGAATATCGCCGGGCATCTGAACTGTTGATAGCAACGAATCCAATCCGCCGCAAAAATCTGTCTGAACGGGAATTCCAATCACCGGCAAAACCGTATGAGACGCTACTACTCCAGCTAAATGAGCAGCGCCGCCAGCCGCACAAATCAAAACCGATATACCGCGAGACAATGCCGTTTCCGCATAACGCTTAACCAAGTCCGGTGTCCGATGAGCGCTCATAACATTCAACTCATAACAAACGCCAAACTCCTCAAGCGCATTCGCCGCGCCGCTAACTTTGACCCAATCGCTATCGCTACCAATCAAAATTCCTACAGTCATTTTTAAATTCTACCTTTCAACGCAATTTTCGTTACAATAAATTTTCAATCTGTTCATTTTTTAACTATCCGTTGTTCGACCTGTTGCTACGTCGAATTCTGCAACGCTTGGAATTAACATTGCTATTGTTGTGAAACCAAACGCCGCAACTAAAACTACAAAAACAAGATGATACGCTCCCAGTAACATTGCCGTAATAACGTAAAAAACTGAAATCGGTAAAATAAAAGACGCCGTAGCAATCGCAGTTGATGGATTCCTTGCGCCTAAAGTTGTATATAGTCCGATTCCTCCGCCGATCATGAACGCTGAAAACGGTATCAATTGAGTTTCAAAAGAACCGCTGAACGCGACCATAATCCAGATACACGCCGCAACGCCGACAAACAGAAAAAACACAATTCCAAGACTCGTTGCCATCGCCGCTTTTGTGTTGTCGTATTGCATCCCGATATAAACGCCGACCATTGCAACAAATGCGTACAATGTAATCAAACCTGTTATCAAAAAGAACAGCAGTCGTCCGTCGATTGCACGATGAAAATAAAGATAAACGCAGATCAAAACTGGCAGTAAAATTATCCATTTCATGTTGAAAAATATTCCGCCAAGTTTTCCAAACACGTATTCTTTAGGCGTAATATCGCTGACAAGCAGCAGCTCAAACGTGCCGGCGTCTTTCTCCGACGTTTGAGACGTTATCGCCTGCGCGTTGACCAACACAAGCGATAACAAGAAAAGCGGAACAACTGCCGCTGATAATTCTGCCGTCGATGGCGCGGCGTTGCTCACAAGTGTCGCGTGCAACGTTTGAAGACAAAGTACAAAAAATGCAAGGAAGCCGAATTGTACTATCCAGATTCGTCTTCCGTAAGCGCGAGTCATTATTTCACGCCAGACAATGGGGTTATCCCAAGCGTGCCGTGTTTTTCCGCCAAACCATTCCGATGCGAATCCGAGTAAAAAGCCGAGAATGCTTGTCGAGGTTTGTTGAGTATCGGCGTTAATTTTTGTTGTGTTTATTGAGTTGTTTTCAGTTGACGTTTTATTTATCGTTACGTTTATTGAGTTGTTTGTTGAGTTGTTTGTTGATTCGTTTATTGATTTTTCTTTTGATGAATTTTCGTATGAAAAAGTTTTTTTTGTTTCTGTGGTTTGGGAATTTTCTTTTCTCCATGTATCTTCTTCGATTATATTGATTCTTAATTCGCGTGAGGGGTTCCAGTATCTTACCATAATGATTGCGTAGAGATTTATGAGAATTGCGATAGTTCCGCTTGCAATTAGAAAGAGGGCGATTGGACCGGGGATATTTATTATGTTGAAAGAGTTGTTTAATTCGATTGCGGGTCGGGAGGCGATCAATACTGCGCTCCATGGACTAAAGGTTAGGGCGATTTGTTGACTTATCTCCGTGTTTTGAAACACGAATCCGATTGTTTCGCAAATGCTTATCCAGAGAACGAGTATAATAATTGTTGTTGCGATAGCTTGAAAAGTTTTTTCTCTCCATAAAGCGACGCAACTTCCGAGACTTCCGCAAGCTAACATTGCAAATAGCGTAACTAAAAGCACGCGGAAAATTTGGTAGTAAGATATTCCGCCGAGCAATGCGATTATCATAAAAATTGGAATTGAAATCGCGAGCATCATCAGGATATTCAGCAAACTTGCGAATAATTTACCGAGTACGAGTTCGCTATTTGACATGCGGGTGAGAAGTAGAAGTTGTAGAGTTTTTCGTTCTTTTTCTTGACCGACTGCGCTTGCGGCGATTGTTGCGGCGAAAAATATAGCGAGTACCAATTGTATCGGCGCTAAAAATTGGAATAGCATTGTGCCGAATCGCGCGAAGTCGCCAGCGTCGGAAATTAGTTGCGCACCGCTGATTACGAGCCAAGTTGTAGCAATCAAAAGCAGCATAACTCCGGCATAAATTCCTCGTGCAATAAATGTCCAATCGCGTCGAGGGACGATTGTTAATTCTCTGGTAAAAACTGGTCCAATTAACATTGTAATAAAAAAGTATTGACGTAAGTTTACGAAAAATTTTTGTAACCGTTCACGGTTTTTTAAATTCGGAGTAATATATCAGCGGAATTTTTTAAACGCGGATAATTAAGGGGAATTTTTAAACGCGGATAATACGGATTTTTTTAGTGAATACGGATATTCGCGGAGAATGGCAATGACGATTTTAATGTCAATAAAATTATATTATTTATTTAGGTTTATTTATTATTAA
>JAITAZ010000296.1 GCA_031283825.1 Planctomycetaceae bacterium
AAATGTCAGCGTTTAGTTCGTTATGTTTATATTTAACAAGATTCGTGTTTATGTTTCTGTTAAAAAAAACGTAACCGTTCACGGAATTTTTTATCGAAAAAAATTAAAACGTGAATAGCTACAAATTAACAAATGTAGAGACGCAATGCCTTGCGTCTCATTGTTCGATCAAAAGATCACCGATTGAGACGCAAGGCATTGCGTCTCTACATTGGATTTAGTAATTCAAATCCGAATTTAAAAAATCGTGAACGGTTACAATTTATTTTTATTAGGATCGCGGTCGTCTCGACCGCATATTTAGGCGTTTGTCATGCAGGCGGGACGCCCGCGTTCCTTCTAAAATTAGTTTTTAGAAGTTCCCAAAAGTTATTCGTTTATTAGCGTGGCGCATCTTAATTTTGCGCTTCTTGATCTTGGGTTTTTTTGTAATTCTGTTTTTGAGGAGACTAGCGGTTTTTTTGTAACGATATTCCACTGACTATTATTTTTGAAAGTATTTTTTACAATTCTGTCTTCGAGGGCGTGAAAACTTATGACGATAATTTTTCCGTTTTGTTTTAATATTTTTGGCGCGATATTTAGTATAGTTTTTAGCGATTCTAATTCTTTGTTTACGGCGATTCTCAATGCTTGAAAGGTTTTTGTCGCGGGGTCGATGATGATAGAGCGGGAGTTATATCTTCTGTTGACGGGAATTTTTTTCGGCACGCAATTTCTAACGATTTCGGCGAGTTCGTTTGCGGTTTCTATATTTTTTGTTTTTCGAGTTACGATAATTTCGCGGGCGATTTTTCTAGCGTATTTTTCTTCTCCGTATTGAAATATTATTGACGCGAGGTCTTCTTCTTTGAGACGATTTACGAGCGTGTGCGCGGGTTCGTCTTCTGACGTATCGAATCGTAGGTCGAGTTTACCGTTGGCGTTGAAGCTGAACCCGCGTTCTGTATCGTTTAGTTGATCGCTTGACAAGCCTAAATCGAGTAATATGCCGTCAACTTTATCTATTCCGAGCATTTTCAGTGCTTCTTGTGCGTAAGTATAATTTGCGTGAACGAGTCTAATTGCGCCTTCGGAATGAATAAGCGAATCTGAATTATTGTTACAAAAAATCTTTTTCAGTTGCGATTCGGTGCGGTTTATTGCGTCTTTATCGCTATCGATTCCGATAATTGTTCCTTTAGTTTTGATTTTTTTATAAATTGCGATAGCGTGTCCGCCTCCTCCGAGCGTGCCGTCAACATAAATCCCGCCTTCTGTCGGATTGAGCAGCTCAATTATTTCGTCAACCATTATTGGAACGTGAACGGTTCTATCTGAAAAATTCGCAAAAGTCATCTTGAATAAATAAAGGACATAATTGAATGAAAAAATTAAAAAACATGCAAAACAAAAATAGCCTAGCGAATAATAACAATTTCCCCATTCCAAGAAAAGACCAATTTTTTGAAATATTTCAGAGAATATTTGTTTTGTCCATTGAGTCTTTCAATCGTTGATTTGAAACTATTTTGTCCTCTTTGTCCCCAATGTCCCGCTAAAATAATATGGTTTTTTGTTGAAGTTTAAAATAGTTCTTAAAAGAGAATAAAACCCAATGGTATTTTTTAAGGGGACATTAGAGACAAATGAAACAAGGAGGACAATCTGGCTTGACATCTAGGATTCGAGACTCGCGAGATAAAATAGATTATCAACTGTGAATCTCTAAAAACTCGTTTTTTTATTAACCACAGAGAACACAGAGTTCACAGAGGGAATATTTTTTAAAATTAAATTAAATTTTGATTTAAATCCATAATTTTTACTTTAATAAATTTAAATGATGTTTTTATTCAAATTAAAATTTTCTCTGTGTCCTCTGTGGTTTAAAATTAATTTTTAGAGATTATCAACTGTGATATTTCATCGCTGAAAAATTACGAGTTCGCGTTTTATTTTATTCGACTAATTTTTCGCGGGCGGATTTTAAAAAATCGCGGCATTGGTTGAGAAATTTTAAGCATATTTCGCTTTGATAATCAGGATACGACCAAGAGAGAGATTCCCACTTTTTTTGTCGATAGATCAAAGTCGTTTCGGCGAATATGCCGTTGGAAAGATAAATACGATGCGAATGATCCTTAGTTGACGCCAGAATTAATTTACCAAGATCAACATAACCCGGATCAAGATTAAGAGGTCGTTGGAGATTTGAATTGTTTTCGTTGAGGAAGTCGTTCTCTAATTGATTTGTGATTAGTTTAATATCAGAAAGAGTTGAAGGATCGATTAGGTTTTGTAATCCCCAGAGTTGTTTATTCAAATTTTGTCCCATCGTGTTGGAGTAATAGTCAGTGAATTTGTCGAAATTGAATATTTCGCTTTTGATTGCAATTTTTCCAAATTGAGATTCTATTTTTTCACAAGCCCAATTAAAAGACGATTCAATAGAACTAAACACGGCAACAATAAGAAGCACCGGTTGAACTTTTTTAATTTCACCCATTTGAAATTATTCGTAAGTAAAATTTCGTAACTATTCCGTAGAAGTAATATATCAGTGGAATAATTGTAACAGCATTGTATTTTCGTTGAATCGTAGATTCTTCCGTCCCGCTAGGGACGACACTTTATTAACCGTATGCTTTAGCATACGGTAAAGTCCCC
>JAITAZ010000266.1 GCA_031283825.1 Planctomycetaceae bacterium
GAAGGTTTATCGCGATATCCGGATCCGTTTGCGAATCAATTTCGCGCGGCGGTATCGAAAAAGTACGGTATCGAACAGTCGATGATACTTTGCGGCAACGGCAGCGATGATATTTTGACAATATTAACGCGGACATTTGTCGGCAACGGCGAACTTTTGCGTTTACCTTATCCAACGTATATTCTTTATCGGTCTCTGGCAGAAATACAAGGCGCGAAAAGCGAGTTGATTAATTTCAATGAGAATTGGACTCTGCCGGACGAGTTTTATTTTAAGAGTCCTGATTTACGACTTGTATTTCTTCCGAATCCGAATTCGCCGTCAGGTACAATAATTCCGCGCGAGCGAATTTTGGAGATAGCAGAACGACTTCCGTGTCCGTTGGTAGTTGACGAGGCTTATGTTGATTTTGCGGACGAGAGTTGTATTGAGTTAGTCGGACGGTGCAAGAAATTGATTGTGATAAGAACTTTTAGCAAGTCGTATTCGTTGGCAGGTTTAAGATTTGGGTATCTTGTAGCGTCGCCGGATTTAGTGGAGCAGATGATGAAAGTAAAAGATTCGTATAATTGCGATACGATTTCAATTGCCGCCGCAACTGCGGCTATTTCCGACAACGAATGGTTCATGGAAACAAGAAAAAAAATCATAACGACAAGAGAGCGGCTAATAAAAAAAATGCGTGCGATTGGTTTTAACGTTACAGATTCGCACGCCAATTTCACATGGAATACGCGGACGGACATTGAAGTTCGTTTGATTTACGAATACTTAAAATCTCGCGGCGTTTTAGTTCGCTATATGAATTACCCAAATTGGGGAGACGGATTAAGAATAAGCATAGGAACAGATGAACAGATCAATAATTGCGTAGAATTAATCAGGCAATTCGTAGAAAAATATACAACTCGTACTATGAATTTCGGCGATGCAAAAGCTATTCATTAATATTCATTAAAAAGCCTGCTTTCCGAAGGTAAGCAGGCGGCGATAACCGAAAATTCAAGTGCGAACAGTTTAAAAAAACTTCTAAAAACCAAAATAATATTGTAACCATTTACGGTTTTTTTATCACGGATAATTCGGGGAATTTTAAACGCGGATAATATCTGATTTGACGGATAATCGCGGAGAATGGAAATGATGCTTTTGTGGTAGAGAAGTCAATAGATTAAAGGGGATAAAGAAGTGAGTGAATGAGAAATTATAAGATTATACTCCTCACACTTGAATTTTCGTTTTTTGATACGATTATGAAATATGCTGAAAATTTAATCACAAAACGCAATGTGCATATTTATAAAAACCGAATTTTAATGTGTGAAAAGTATATTAAAATAAATAAACCAACCTAAATAAATAATACAATTTTATAAATATTAAAATCGCCATTTGCATTTTCCGCGATTATCCGTCAAATCCGATATTATCCGCGTTTAAAATCCCCCTATTATCCGCGTTTAAATCCGTGAACGGTTACATAATATTTTAGGGATTCTCTAAAAATTAATTTTAAACCACAGAGGACACAGAGAACACAGAGAAAATTTTAATTGGAATCAAAACATCATTTAAATTTATTAAAGTAAAAAAATTATGGATTTAAATCAAAATTTAATTTAATTTTTAAAAAATATTCTCTCTGTGAACTCTGTGTTCTCTGTGGTTAATAAAAAAAGGAGTTTTTAGAAGTTCCCTACTACAACAACTACAACTATTTCTTTAACGAAATCACGTTTTATCTAGCGAATCGTTTTGTAGAATTTCTTTTGTTTTTGCGGCGTGTTTTAGGCATATATTTGCTTCGTCGAATAGATTATCTAGTTGTTTGTTTATGGTTTCGTTGTCTTTTGTATGACATTTATCTTCGAGGATTGTTGCGTTTTTTACCAGCATATTTGCGCCGAGCAAGTTTGCTTTTCCGCGTAGATGTTGAATTATTGGCGTTGCGCCGCCGTAGTCTAAATTTTCGATGCAAATTTGAATTGCTTCTAAGTCTTTTGGGATTTGCGTTAGAAAATCGCTCAAGACCATCGACGCGATCATTTTATTTTTTCCGCACAAGATAAAAAATTCAGACGTCGAAAACGGCATGTCGATTTCGTGCGAATAATTCATCAAGCGGCTAATCAAAATCGGCTTGACCCATTGATCAATTGTTCTTACTAGCGTTTTCTGATTTATCGGTTTACTGCAATATGCGTCCATTCCGCATTGTAGGCAGCGGTCTCTGTCTGCTTTAGTTGCATTGGCGGTCAATGCGATTATTGGAACTTTTTTTGTTATTTTTCCTGTTTTGATCATTGCCGTTTCGTTTCGTCGGATTTCCATTGTTGCTTGAAAACCGTCCATTTCCGGCATTTGACAATCCATCAAAATTAAATCGAATTTATCTGCTTTATAAACTTCTGTAGCGATTTTCCCGTTGTCAACTACGACGCATTTGAAACCTACATTCTCTAGCGTGTCTCGTGTGATGATTTGATTTATTTTGTTGTCTTCTGCGATTAAAACGGTAATCAGAGACCGTCTTTCGTCAAATTTTTCAGGAATATCCGCCAACTGATTAGCTTGTAATTGTCGATTCGCGTCGTTTTTCTCTTTCTCTTGAGCGAAAAGAGCCGTAATTGTTGCGTCAAAAAGAGACGAACTATAAACCGGTTTGCTCAAATTCGCCGCAACTCCGGTCGAATGAATAACGGCAATATCTGTATCGACTGTTAGCGGGGTCAGTAAAATTATAGCTGTTTTGTTTAATAGCGGCTCGTCTTTCATTGCGCAAACGAGATCCATTCCTTCGCCGTCTTCGATGCTGCTATCGATAATCGCCAATTGATAATGCATACCTGATTTCGCCGCAATCAGCAACATCTGTATTGCTTCTTCTTTAGATTTTGCTTGTGATACGTCCATTCCCCATGACGCCAATTGTTCCGCCAAAGTTTCTCGTTGAATTGCTACGTCGTCAACAACAATCGCCGCACGATTACTTAGAGGAATAGTTCCGTGCATTATTTTTTTGCAACCTTCCGGTCGATATGGCAAACCGGTTCGCGGACAAATTGGTTTCTCGTTTGTGTCGTTTTTGTTGCATGTTACGACAACATTGGATGAATTTGTTGAATTGTTGGAGTTAAACTTTTTGTCTTTGTCTTTATCTTTATCATTGTTTTTGATTTTATTTTTGTGTTCAGAATTTGCCGGACATTCGCGAATGTCAACGTAGCTTTTAAAAGGAATTGTGAACCAAAACGTTGAGCCTTCTCCTTCTTTGCTCTCAACATTTAATTCGCCTTGCATTAATTTTACTAGGTGCATTGAAATTGCTAATCCTAGTCCGGAGCCGTCGAATTTTTTTGACGTGGAATCGTCAACTTGTGAAAACGATGAAAACAATTTTGACAATCCTGATTCTGGAATTCCTATTCCGGTGTCTGACACGGAAAATTTTATTACGATTTCATCGTTCATGGAGTCGTTATCGCATGGAATTGGCGACAAGGTAATTTTCTGTACAGAGACATTAACTTTGACTCCGCCTTTTTCAGTAAATTTTAAGGCGTTTCCGACGAGATTTATGAGAACTTGTCTTAATCTGCCGGAGTCTCCATAGACAAATCGTGGTACGTCAGATGCAAACGAACCGCACAATTCTAGCGATTTATCGTGTGCGCGAATTGATAAAATGCCAAGTACAGATTCGACGGTGGTGTGCAAGTCGAAGTTATCATTTTCGACATCGAGACGTTCTGCTTCGATTTTTGAATAATCCAGCACGTCGTTTATCAAGAATAGTAATGACTTTCCTGATATATTTACCAAGTTTACGTATTCGCGTTGTTTGGTAGTTAGGTCTGTTCCCATGAGTAGTTCGGAGACGCCGATTACGCCGTTTAGGGGCGTTCGAATTTCGTGACTCATGTGTGCGAGAAATCTGCTTTTTGCCATATCTGCCGCTTCTTTTGCCGCTTTTTCTAGGGTTAATTGTTCTAGTTGTTTGTGTTGTTCAGATAGGTCGAACATCAATGCGACGTGGCACAATTTATTGTTGGTAGGATTTACGAAAAGAGACGAATCGAGATCGACGTAAATTTCAGATTTATCGGCGCGAAATTGTTTGATATTGAAATGAAAGCGTTTTGTCAGACGTTCATTTTCTCTTACGGTGTGCCAAAGATTAAAAATTTTTTCGAGGGTATCGTGAGAATAAAATTCAGACCAATTCTGTCCGATCAATTTGTCTGTTGTAATTCCGACGATATTATGGGCTGTGGTATTGGCGTCTAATATGGTCAGATGTTCGTTAAATTCGCTGATCACGACGCCGATATTTAGCGACTCCCATATATTTTTCAATGAGATCGCAAAAAGGCTTTGATCTGGTTTAGCGATAATTTGGTTAGACATCAGGATTTGAGTAAACGGTAAAAATTCGGAATTTAGAATATTAAATTCAGAATTTATTTTTAGCTTTTAAGTGAATTTTTTCTGAATGGTAATTTATATGATTTTATGCGATAGTTTATTATTGGGCGTGATTTTTTTTTTGCAATTGTTGTAATCGTATAAAATACTGTTGGGTAAGTTTTTTTAGCAAAATTCACATCTGGAATAGTTACAAATATTACGATTGAGTTTTATTATTTGTTATGTAATGTTATGTAGGTTGTAGGTTCTAACTGAAAATTCAAACGCGGTCAGATTAAAAACGCTAGAGCTTCTGATAATATAAATCCTTGTTCTGATTTTTCAACTACCCATCTTTTGGACAATTTTGTAAAAGCGTTGCAAATTTGGAGTGAAAGAATAAACGAAAACGGTAATTTTTTGAGGTAACCGTTTACGTTTTTAAACGTTCACGGTTTAAAATTCGGAATTAAAGTATTTTTGTAACCGTTCATGTACAAGAGAAAAACTCCGTTGTCCCTTCGGGGCGTAGGAAATTTTTCTCTTTGCGTGAACGGTTATCTTTATTTTTTCTTTCCTATAGTTTGTCCGGCGACGGCTTCTTGGTTTGCGTTTAATTTTAGTGATTTTTTTAGGGCGGCACTGTTGATGCTTGTTCTTAGTACGGTTCCTAATCCTTTCGACGCGGCAACTAGATAGATGTTTTCTGAAATTGCGCCGACTGAATAAAAAGCGCCGTTTCCGCTATCTTTTGATTTATCGATTACGAAAATAAAATTTACTGGAGCGGTTTTGACGAATTCTTGACTGATGGTTGCGTCTTTTCGGAAATCGCCGCTATTTTTCTCTAGTAGTTTATTATTCTTTGCATCGTAGAGATAGACGCCTTCTTTTAGGATGACGTAAATATCGGTTTCTTGCAAATCTTTTGGCGATGGCGCGGTGCGTTTATTTTCGCGGTTGTATCCGAAACCTGCCCAGAGCAGGTCGGATAGAGTTTGATTATCCAGCGCAGATTCGTCGAAAGAGCGTGATGATTGTCTTTCGTTGATAGCGTCGAGGACAGGTTTGCCGCCGGTTTGGGTTGGCGGAGGAAGGGTTATATCGGCGGCGAATGTAGTTGCTGTTATTGCCAATATAATTGTTGTTACGATTAATGTTCGTTTCATTTTTTGCTCCTTTTGAGACAAATAGGTTGTGAAATTCTTACTTTTGATCAGCAAGACATCTATCGATTTATTATCGATGTTTAGGGCAAATTGTTAGTGAGTTAAATTCACGCCGAAACTATCTTGCGATCTTACGCGACCAGAGTCAACATCGACCCCGATCAAAAACGAACAAGCATTTTACCAAAACTCAAAACAAATGAAAGACGTAAATTCAAAATACAAATTTTTCAAGAAACTATAATGATGGGAATCTCGAAAAATTAATTTTAAACCACAGAGGACACAGAGAACACAGAGAAAATTTTAATTTGAATCAAAACATCAACCTTGTCTCGTCGGGACAACTCCAAAATAACGATGGGTAAAAGTTCTAGCGAATTTTTATCCATCGCTATTGGGGGAAATCGCTACGCGGTTTTAATAACTCATGTTACGCAGTATTTGTCCGTCAGTAGGCGTTTATTGATCAGATAGGTGGTAATAGATCAGGTAGGCGACCTTTCGGCTTAAGGTCCCGATGCCGAAGGCAACGTTAGCGACGTCAAATCAAATTAACGATTAATTGAGATTTGGTCAAAAATTTTTGTTTTTGTCAATTATCGGCGTTAATCTGCTTT
>JAITAZ010000307.1 GCA_031283825.1 Planctomycetaceae bacterium
GTGGTTTAAAATAATTTTTAGAGATTCCCAATAATTAAAATCATTTCAGATTTACCGTCGGCTAACGCCGACGCGACCTTTCGGCGAAAGGTCGCCTACCTGAGTCGGCAGTCGCCTACCAGAGTCGGCGGTCGCCTACCAGATCTGGGGCAACAAGTGCGTAACATGAGTTCGTAATAATTTTTTTCCGTTGCCCTTTCATGGCGTAGGATTTTTCTTTTTTGCGTGAACGGTAACCAATTATTAGAGGTTTCCTAATATGCTTATTAACTCGTCGGAGGTTAATTTACTTACTTTTTCTGTGCCGGATAATAACTTGTCGGCTAAATCTCGCTTTTCATGATGTAATCTCACTATCTTTTCCTCTATCGTTCCTTTGGTAATTAACCTGTACACCGTAACAGGTCTAATCTGACCTATCCTGTGCGCTCTGTTAGTCGCTTGATCCTCAACCGCAGGATTCCACCAAGGATCAGTATGAATCACATAATCCGCCATCGTTAAATTCAATCCACTACCGCCAGCCTTGATACTTATCAAAAACGCATCAGACTTGCCCGCCTGAAACGCATCCACCCGCCTCGCCCGATCCCGCTCCAACGTCGAACCATCAAGATATTGATACGAAATCCCCACACCATCCAACTCCCGCCTCAATAAATCCAAATGCTTCACAAATTGACTAAAAACCAATACCTTGTGCCGACTCGCCCGCAACTCCAACATTATCTCACGAAATACCTCCATCTTCGAACTCACAATCCCACAATCCGGCATCACTAACTTCGGATTACAACATATCTGACGCAACCGCGTCAACGCCGCCAATATCTGCAAACGTCCACGACCAGATTCCTTGTCCTTCACACTACTCAACTCGTCCAACGCCCTCTCACGCGCCGCCTCATACAATATTAACTCCTCACTCGATAACTCAATCTCGCGTAAAATTTCCGTTCTAGGCGGCAACTCCTCCAACACCTGAGACTTCGTCCGACGCAAAATAAACGGATGAACCATTCGCTTCAACGCAGACCTCGCCGCCGACGAACCTTCACGCTGTATCGGTACCGCAAACCTCTTCTCAAATGACTTCTGTGAACCCAATAATCCGGGATTAAGAAAACGAAATAAACTCCAAAATTCAACAAGATTATTCTCTATCGGAGTCCCCGTCATCCCAACCCTAAAATCACTCTGCAACCTCGCCGCAGCCTTCGCACGATTCGAATCCGGATTCTTAATCGCTTGAGACTCGTCAAGTATTACCGTTGAAAATTTCACCTTTGAAAAAAGCTCTATTTCTTGTTGCAACAAAGAATAACTCGTTATCAAGACATCACGGCAACCGCCTGAAAGAATCAACTCGTCCCGCTCGTTTCTCTCCAAATTCATACCGTTAATCGGCAAAATTCGCTTAATATTCAACGACGGCGCAAACCGCTCCGCCTCGCGTTCCCAATTAAAACACACCGACGTCGGAGCAACCACTAACGCCGCCCCAAGATCCGCCCGCGATAACAATAACGCTAAACCTTGAACCGTTTTCCCAAGTCCCATATCGTCCGCAAGACAACATCCAACCCCCCACTGCGCACACCGCGAAAGCCACTCATAACCCTCCAACTGATAATCACGAAGATCACCCGCCAATCCCGCCGGAAATATCGGTTGAAAATCACGCGCCGCCTCAATCCGCTTTCTAATATTCAACCAAACCTCGTCATGTTTTAACGTCGGAATCGCGTCGAAAAATTCATCCATATTCGCCGCAACATACGGATGAATCAACGCCAACTTGCCCTTCGTATGAGATAAACGCTTCAACTCGCCAAGACGCTTGCGAAGATCACTCGTCAACGACAAATAATTCTTTTCGTCCAATTTTATAAATCGCTCGTCCGTATTGTCCGGCAACAACTCCAAAATCCGACGCAACTCGACAACTTGACCATCAACCGAAATCGCCCCCTCCGCCGACAACCAATTGTCCATCGTCGAAAAAGATAATCGCATATTTTTAAATGTCGCCGTTGACGTAACCTTAAACTTCTCGCCTTGAGTCCAATAAATTTCAAACTCGCTCGCCGATTCTAATTCGTTTTTTTTCTTTCCGTTTTTTTTGGTTTTCGTCTCATTTGCGGCGGAATTTTGTTGAATTTGTTGATTCAGTTGATTCTGTTCGACGTCTCTCAATTCCGACAGAAAATTCAGCGCGTCCAGCGGCGTCTCGAAAAGATATTGATCCTTCAACAACGAAACGGCAGATCGAAACGAATTAATTTTCGCAATGAATTTATTTCGTCTTTCGGTTTCGCCCGCAAGATTTCGCACCGTTTGGACGTTTTCTTTGTCAATTTCTGCAATAATCCGCTCTGACCCTACTCCGGGTCGATGCGTCGGACCATCGCTTCCTAGCGGTTTGACAAAAAATTCAGACATCACGCCGTCTCCTCGCGGCGTAAGATAAATGTACAACTTTTGGTCTGGCGGCAATTCAGGAATATTCGCGAATTCGATACTTGCGTCTGTTTTGACTATAACCGATCCAGTCATTTTGCTCATCCAATCAGTCAATGCCAGCTCTGCGTTTTTTGGGAAAATTTGACCTTTTTCGCCTAAAATTTTACGCAGTTGAATTTCCTGTTTCGATAAATGAACGACCTTAAATCGATACGGCGTTTCGCTGACTACAAAAAATTCGCGGTTGTTGTCGTCTTGTGGAATTGCAGAATAATAATTTTTACTTGCCGATTTAAGCGTTGGCGAAAAAGTAACTAACAATTTGCCGACTTTTTCTTCCATAGAGATTTCTCCGTGTCCTTGTAGAAGTTCGACTCTCATGTTTGGTTCTTTGTATGAGAAAAGCAGCGGATGCCCTACGAACTTATCGGCGACGTCAACCATTAGATAGTATTCGGGTCGGCTGTGAGCGTAAGTTTTCACTGAAATTGTCGAGCAAATTTCACGGTCTTGTTGAGTCAGATAATCGAGTTTGTTCTGATAACGGAATAATCGCGATAACACAATCGGTTTTCCGCTCGTCCACGATTGCGATTTTTTATCCCACAATTGTTCGTAAGGATAAAACGAAACAAGATTGTCCGGTTCAGCGTCAACTCGCCATACTAATCTGGTTTTCTTTTCGGTTTCCCGCGCCGACGTTTTGCCGCCGTCTTTGACATTCGCCACACTTTGCAACGATTCAAGCACCAATTCCCAATTGTTACGATACGAAAAAAGATTTCGCAAAGGTACGTAATTTTTTTTCGCGCGAAATTTCTTGAGCAGCGTTTGATTGATTATTGTCTGCAAATTCGATTCTTTGACTACGTCGAGAAATTCCGACGTTACCCAAGAAAAAACTTTTGTCTTATTTGAATTGCTAACATAAGAAAATTTTATAACATTGTCGAGATTGAACCAGATTTTTTCATAATAACAGAGCAACGCCGCGATCCACTTGGGCGTTATTTCGTCGTAGCGTAATGAATCTAAAAAGTTGATATTTTCATGACATTGTCCGATAACGCGTTGTGAAATTGCGTCGATAATTTTCCAGACAGTTTGCCATTTACCGGAATATTGTCTCATGTATGTCGGTTCGTTTCGCGATTTAGACATGACTTCGGCGAACTTGGCAACAACAGGTTGATTGCCGGTTCGCAACTCGGTCAAAGCGTAAAAAATTCCAGAGAGAAAAGGAAACGTAGATTTGCCTGAAGTGGTTATTTTTTGATGGAATAATTTATTCGCCGTTCGATAATTTGCGCAAGCCGTTTCGTAGTTGCCGGCGAAAAATGCGCGTTGTGCGGCTAGTAATGACGTAGCCAAATCGTCTTGGAGTCGGTCTAATTTTTCGTCTTCGATTCTTCCGGTGATAAAGGCGTAATCGAGCGTTAGAATGTTGATTTCAGAAACGTATATGGATTCGTCGTTGTCGGGCGAGTTGTTGTCGATTGCGGTTTGAATGAAAAAGTCCCAAAGCGGATCGTAGTTTTCGTCTAAAGTTTTTATTGCGTCGTTGAGGAAGCGGAGACTGATTTCTACGCGGGTGCATGTTTCGGCTTTTTCAAGAAATATTTTTGATTTTTCGTTTGTGCAAAAGTCAATTACTGTTTGTTTGAGATTAACGTCTCTGATATTATTTGACGTAATTGCGTCGAGCATTTTCAAGACGCTTACGGATTCGGGGTTTATTAGCATGTGTCGAAATTCGCGTATGTAGTCGTATTCGGTTTTGATGTTTGACTGTAATAGCGTTCGGAATCCGTAATTATTGATAAAGCATCTTCCGATTTTGGCGAATAGTTTATTGGCGTAGTCGTTGTATTCGTTTTTTTCGACGAGTAGTCTGATTATTGATTCGCGTAAATTAGGGTTGCAAGCGATGAGCGGATCGTTTACTTCGAGCCAGTCGTCTTTTCGTAGTGATATTATAAAATTGTGTAATCCGTGAAGTGGTTCGTCTAGTTTTGAGTTTAGAATAATCGAGCAAAGGACGCGAATGAATTCGCGTTTAGCCGGAGCGGTATAAATTGCGAGTAGTGCGATAAAATCGCGTTTTGTTTTTTCTAATGAGTAAAATCTTTTTTCAAGCGAATCAGAATTTTCTGATTCCGACGATTGGGTTATATCTTTTTTTGAAATCATAATTATAACGGATCGCGCTATGAATTTCGCGATAGAGCGTAAAAGGAGGTTTACCGACGAGCAAGTTGGCGGCGGCGATAACCAAAAATTCAAGAGCGAGCAGTTTACTTTTTTAAATGCAGTCGAATAATATAAAGTTTTACCAAACCTGACTGCGTAGGTTTAGAAAACAATAGACAGTTATATAAATGTATAAAGTATAGTACATTTATTACGCCTGTCCATAACTAGCAAATGATAACAAAAAACGGTTGAGGACTTACGATTTGAATTATCAGAAATTCCCCAACTATTCAGTCATGATTTTTGCAACGTTTTTAATGAAAAAAATAGACGGTTGTTTATCAATTAAAAAACGCTAAAATTCGTTACTGAATAGTTACAATATTTAAAAACCATATTATTTTTTGTAACCGTTCACGGTTTTTAAACGCGGATAACAGGGGAATTTTAAACACGGATTTTCACGGATTAGACGGATTATCACGGATACCAATGACGTTTTGTGAACGTTACCAATAATTAAAACAACTAAGAAATTAAAGTAATATATCAGTAGAAAATTTATGTTAGCCCCGCAGGGGCGCAATGTGCATAACCGGCGGTGTAGCGCAGCGTAACCGCCGGTAAACGCCCCACAAACCGAAAGTCCCGCAGGGTAGGGTGTGTAAAATGGTTTCAAATAATTATCAGGTTA
>JAITAZ010000397.1 GCA_031283825.1 Planctomycetaceae bacterium
GAATTATCGTTACAACAAATACGCGACATGCGGAACTCCGTCAAACTTGAACTCGAAACGTTTATTCACGGTTCGCTTTGTATAAGTTTTTCGGGTCAATGTTACGCGAGTTTATCGCTAGGCGGACGCAGTGCGAATCGCGGTTGTTGCGCTCAACCTTGTCGAATGCCATATTCGTTAATCAGTAATTATCGTACGAATAATCCGTTGCAACTTTTCAGTCCGTCCGACTTCGCGGCGTTACCGCTACTTGAACAACTCGTCGCAACGGGAATAAATTCTCTGAAAATCGAAGGACGTCTGAAACCCGCCGAATATGTCGCTGAAGTTACGCGAATTTATCGCAAAACGTTGGATACAATCTCGCAAAAAATAATCGATTCGCAATTGCGGAATCAGCCAACGCGGAATCAAAAAAATAATTTTATCGACGCTACAATTTCGTCCGACATGACGCGGCTTGAATTGATATTTTCTCGCGGCTTGTCAACCGGATGGCTTGGCGAAGTTGATTTGCGCGAGCTTGTTTCGGGCAATATTATGTCTCATCGCGGAGTTGAAATCGGCAAGGTTATAGAAGTGCGGCGCGACGCGGCAGTTGTTCGGTTGTCCGGCAAAATCCAACGCGGAGACGGAGTCATGTTCGAAAATAAAGAACAACCCGAAAACTCACAAGGCGGAAGAGTTTACGAAATCATACGCAACGGAATGTCCGTGCAAAATTGCGATGAGAACGTAAAAGTTTTGTTGACTTTCGCGAATGATTCGATTGATTCGCAATATGTCAAATCGGGTCAGTCGGCGCGAAAAACAAACGACCCTGAAGTTGAACGCGAAATCCGAAAGTCGCTTGAATCGAAACATACGCAACGCCGAGTTCCTATCGATATAACGCTAACGGCGATTGCAGGTCAACCGTTGAAATTATCCGCAACAACGCCGCTCGGCGCAACATGCGAGATTATTTGTAACGATAATCTTCAGATCGCCGTTAAACATCCAATTACAACGGAAACGTTGCAGACTCAATTTGACAGACTCGGAGATACAATTTTTTCTCTCGGCAATTTAAACGCTAAAATTGAAGGGAATCCAATGATTCCGCTGAGCGTTATCGGAAAATTAAGACGCGAAATGATCGAAACACTTGAGAAATTCAAACCTCAATCCAAAACGAAAATAGAATTTCGCGATAATTACGAAAACATAAAACGCAAAATCGATAAATCATTTGCGGAAATTTTCGTTACAAAAAATAAAAACGGCGATGAAAAGAATATCGACGATAATAAATCCGATTCGCCGACGATTCATTTTTTGTTACGGGAAATCGAGATTTTAGAAGATACAAAATTATTGAAACGAATAATCGCGTCGGGTTGTCGTTCTTTTTATGTAGAGCTGCGAAAAATAGACGAGTATGAATTGGCGTCGCGGATTTTGCGTTGCGAGGGCGTATCGTTTGTTGCGGTTGCGCCGCGAATAATTTTGCCAAGAGAAAATTGGTTTGCAGAAAAATTCACGGCGTTAAAGCCCGACGCTGTATTGGTTAGGAATTGCGAAGAATTATTGTTTTTCACGGAAAGAAATATTCCGGCGATAGCGGATTTTTCGTTTAATGTAATCAATGAATTATCGTTTCAAAAATTGCTTGAGTGGAAAGCCGAGCGAATAACGACGGGGTTCGATTTAAACGAAGAACGATTAAAAAACTTTTGCGAGAAAATTCCGAAGTCGAAAGTAGAGTTAATAATTTTTGGTCGAGTTCCTCTTTTTACGATGAAACATTGTCTTTGGCGGACGAGCGTAATTCCGCGCGGCGATTCGTGCAATCAAATTTGCCGACGCCAACCGTTAAAGCTCAAAGACCGTCGAGGCGCGATTCATTCGGCGAGGTCTGATATGTTGTGTAGAAACATAATAGAAAACGCCGCCGAATACGCAATCAATCCAATCAAAAACGTCCAACATTACAGAATAGAATGGGACTCAAGATTAGGAAACCCCGTAGAAATTATAGAAAGAATAAGGGAATATTTTCGTGAATATTTGTAACGAATATTCTTGATAATTTTCCGCCGTACTTTCAGGGCGTAGGATTTTTTCTCTTGTGCGTGAACGGTAACACAAATTTTCCCTTGAATATATTACATTTTTAGAAATATTCTTATGCGTAGATATTTACTCTATTGTTAGCAAATTTTGCGTTGCTTGACAATGTGCTTTGATTTGTATAAGCGGAAGAAATTACAGATTTCAAAATTTTATCCGTGATGTTTTGTTTTGAATTTTTGTTTGCGTCGGCTTGAGTGGATTGTGAAATAGTATTGTTGTTTTCTGAAATTTCTGATTTTTCAGAATTGTCAGAGTTTTCTGATTTATTATTTTGTTCGTTAATTTTTTCGCTATTATTTTGTGCGAGTTCGATTTTTGCTTTTGCTTCGGTACGTCTTGCTGATGCTGCGACTTTTAAGTCTTGAGCCGATGGTTCAGCAGGAGCGGTTGCCGCTGCCGCGACTTGTTGCATTTTTGCGATTGTTGCTTCAGGATTTCCGGCAACTTCGCTCACGTCAATTGAAACGGAGCCGCCAATTGCATATTTTTTGCCGTCTGGACCTGTTTGATAAGTATATTCCGCGCCGCCTTGTGCGTATTGACCAGCGACAGCAAGATGAGCCGCCTCATGTTGACGAACTTCAGTATCGCGTTCTTTTAGTTCTTTGATTTGTTGTTGTTCTTGTTCTTCTTTTGTTAATTTATTCTCGTCATCTAGTTCTTTTGTTTTGTCTTTTGCTTTGTTTTCTGAGTTTTCTTTAGTTTCTGAAGTTTTTTGCGAAGAGTCGGCAACTTTGATACTAGTATCTTTAGAATTTGTATCTTTAGATTTACTGATTGATTCGTAAGCAGCTTTTCCTTCTTCGGAGATATCGAGAATATCGCCGAAAGCGGATTTAATTTTTCCGGCGTCTGGATCGTTTACGGAGTTGACTTTTTGCGAGGTTGATTTTTCGTTTATTTTATTTGAATCGTCAACCCGTTTACCTGCAACATTCCCAACCGAGATTTCGGAGTCGCGATACGCATACGAGCTACGTAGTAGTCCGTAATTTGAAAAAGCGGTCGTAATTAGCGGTTGAAAAAATGACATCGGTATTGTAAACGATAATTTTAGCGATTAAAAATTTTAATTTAATTTTCGATTCAAAAAATACTATCGCGAGATTTATTTCGCGCGAATGAATATTAAATTCACAACTGAATTATATTATCTGTTTCGGCGATGGTCAACTTTACGTTTGAAAAAATATCTAATACAAACAAAAAAATAGTTTCTATTAAACGCAATTTAACGATTATAACGATTATTACTCTGAGATTAATGGCTCGGTGGGATAAAACTGAAAAAATCTCTCTTTTAAAAAGGCTGTTGTCTTCTTGTTGAGTCGTTAATCATTGTTTTTAAATCCAAAGGGAACTTCTAAAAACCTCATGTAAAATTTATTTTTATTAGGAACGCGGTCGTCTCGACCGCATATTTAGGCGTTTGTCATGCAGGCGGGACGCCCGCGTTCCTAATAAAATTAGTT
>JAITAZ010000414.1 GCA_031283825.1 Planctomycetaceae bacterium
GCGATTTTCGGGTCGATATGATTTTCAAAGAAATTCGTTGCGACGTCTATATTTTTAAGGACAGAGCGGCAGAGCAAGTCGTGCGAGTGAGCTAGTATTTGAAAAATAGAGTCGGCATTATCTGGATCGATTACGATTGTTGACCCTATATCGGTCAACATTTCTGCAATATATTCAGCGAATTCTTCGCGTTTTTTCGCATTGTCAAAAAGAGATAATTTTGGCTTAGCGGCTAATAAATTACTCAATTTGTTAGCCGAGTTTTTATCTCGATCAATTGATTTAGTCATTTTGGTTTCTAAATTGTTTTTACTTTAAATTCGGTTAGAGCCGCTTGTTTCTTATCGGAAAGAGGCTTTTCAACTGCTCGCTTGAATTTTCGATTAGAGCCGTCTGTTTATCTTGAAAGTAGTTTTTAATGAATAGTTCTTGTATCGTTGAAATTCATAGTACGAGTCGTATATGTTTTTGAGTAGTTGAGTCGTCGAAATTTATAGTATGAGTTGTGTGGCGTTATGGGGCAATAAGGACATGTTAATTTATCAATTTGTACCATGAATTTCGGCGGCGTTAGAGTTATTCATTAACAAGCCGGCTTTCCGACTGGCAAGCCGGCGGCTCTAACTGAAATTAAAAGTGCGAACTGTTTAAAATCTTTAATATTTCGATTTCATGTAACGTTATCTTTATTGTCTTTGTAAAAGTTATGATTATTTTTTGTCGAATAGTTCTGTTAATTTTTTATTGAGGGTATTTCCGTTTGTGTTTGTTGCGATAACTTTTCCATCTTTTCCTACGAGCAGCATTGTTGGCACGCTATCGACGCTATATTTTTTTGATTGAATTATATCTCCGGCTTTTTGAGTTAAAGTTTCGCAGAGGATAATCCAAGGAATTTTTTCTTCTTTAACGACGTTTTTGATATTGTCAACGGCTTGATTTTCGTCGTTTTCGAAGATGTAAACTGACACGATTTCTAGACCTTTATCATGATATTTTTCGTATGCTTTGAGCATATTTGGAATTTCCATTTTGCAAGGCTGACACCATGACGCGGTGAATTTAACCAAGACAATTTTTCCTCGTAGAGCGTTCCAATTGAATTTGTCGTTATTGATGGTTTGACCGTACAGATTTAGGTCGGTTCCGGTTAATCGTGAAGCCAGACCTTTAAGTTTTTCGGACAATTGTTTTCGCAGTTCGATGTCTTTTGAGTAATTATCGGAATCGACGTATTCGGTGATTTCTTGAACTGTTTTTGTTACGAGTTGGTTATCTGTTGCCAATGCTTTCTCGGACGACGCGATTTCCAGCAAGTTTTGAAAAATTGCCCAAACGTTTCCATCTATGACTCCTTTTGACCATTTTTTCGCGTCGTCTTTTAGTTTATTGAATCTATTGATGGAGAAAACGTAGGACAGAATTTGCAGGTTTCGTGATAATTGTTCGCCTTCGTAATCGCGGATTATTCTTTCGTTTTGACCTTCTTTTTTCATTTGTTCGATGAGTTTGTCGAGTTTTTTTTGCGTTTCGGTGATAGTGTTTGCGGCGAATTGTTCTTCGACTATTTTTTCGAATTCTGAATCGTAGTTAGGGTTATCTTTTTTTAATCCTTTTTCGTCGGCTTTTTTCTGGTATAACTCTTCTAATTCGAGTTGGGACAATTGCGAGTAGCTATTGATCAAGCAGTTATAGCCGACGGAGCGTTCGTCTTGATCTTTCGCCAAAGTTAGAATTTTCTCTCCGGCGAGTATATTTTCTTTTAATGCGTCGGCGATGAATTTAAAAAACTGGGGCGACAATTCGCGAAATTTTTCTCTTTGGGCGTCTTCGGTTTTGAGTTTATTGATTTCTGTTAGTATTTTATTTTGTTCGATTTGAACTTTTTGTCGTTGGGCAAGCAGGAAGGTTTTGATTTTCTTTACAGTATCTGCTTTTTCGAGTGTTTCGGCGGCGACAATATTAGTTTTTTCGTCTCGATTTTGCGCAACGAAAAATCCGACGACGATGCAAATTCCAAACGCAATCCAAAGGACTCTTGTAAGAGCGATATTTTTCATTTTTTTCCTCTTTTATGATTTATTGATATTTGATTTGATTATCGATTGGTCGATTGATCAAAATTCAAGTATCAAAAAAGTTTTGGGTCTTGTCAAATTGGGAATTGACAATCAATTCCGATAAAAAATTTGGCGAGACGTTGTCGTTTTACTTTATTTGAAAGTTTAGGTTTAAAAGTAAAACGTTAGAGAATTGACTATTGAAAAGAAAAGAGCGGCGGGCAATGCGGCAAGGATAAAGTCTTATTCAATTCAGAATCAAATTCGCGTCAAATTATTACCGTCAATTTTAAATTGTCAATTGAGACAGTCGGAAATTAAAGACTTAAAAGACGACGTTCTTGAGTTTTTTCAACAAATTTTAAATCCGAACGTCCTTTTAGTTCTTAATGTCTTTAAATATCTCTTAAAAAAAATGCTGCGATTCAATTGTTACTAATTATCAGAATCGGGGGGGATTGAAAGAATCGACGTTATTTATAAGATTTGTCAATTATGTTGTAGGCAGGTTGTTTATTTGTCGAATATAAATTTACTGTTAACCAATTTATAATTTTAATCATGTACAATTCATTAACGCTTATCGCGTTGGTTCCGTTGATGGGACCTGACGTTGTTAATCAGGCAGATTTAACTCTGCCGCAAGGAAATATTGTAACGAATATTCAGTATGTTCAACCGGCGGACGAGAAGCCGATTTTGACTAATTCTTCTGTTTCATCTTTAGTGCAAGTTCAGAATCAAGGTCAAAATCAAGTTCAGAAAGTTCCAGAGATTCCGTCTGTTAAAGTTATGGAGTCGAACAAGCCGAATTCGTTGGAGAGTGTTTCTAAGACGATTGATTCGGGTGTAGAGTCGGCGGGGCTGTCTTCTTCTTCTTCTTCTTCTTCTTCTTCGTCGTCGTCGGTTAAAGTTAATAGATTAGCTGCCGATGGAGTTTTGGAGATTCCGGATGGTTTTTTGGAGATTCCAAAGCGGAATCATATTGTTCTTGCTGCGCCTTGTAATGCTGTTTTAATAAATTTGAAAACTACGCAAGACGGCAAGGAGATAGATATTGCCGAAGGAATAATTGTCAAGAAAGGGCAAGTTTTGGGCAAGTTTGACGACAGGACGTTGCAGAATCAATTGCGTATTGACGAGGCTCAACTTAATGTGGCGATTGCGGCGGAGAAGAAAATTATTGAGGTCGAGTATGCCGCGAGGTCTGTTCAGGTTGCGATAACGAAGTTGAATACGTTGAAAGAGATAAACAAAACGCATCAAGGCACGATTCCGGCGATGGAGGTATTGTTGGCGGAACATGAGAAGTTGCAAGCGGAGGCTAATTTGGAGTTGAGTAAATATACAATTGAGCATGAACGAAAGGAAGAGACGAATGTAAGAAGGCAAACTGTCGAGGCAA
The DNA here is from genome assembly GCA_031283825.1 of Planctomycetaceae bacterium. Taxonomy (GTDB): domain Bacteria; phylum Planctomycetota; class Planctomycetia; order Pirellulales; family Thermoguttaceae; genus WRKP01. Next base: position 3,466 of record JAITAZ010000414.1, read on the forward strand.
CGAAAACGAATATTTTGATACGACAACTTGTTTCGCCGATTGACGGAATAATTACGAAGATTGAGCGGGCTGAGGGCGAGTATGTCCGCGAGGGCGAGCCGGTGTTGGAGATTACTCAATTAGACATGTTGAGAGCCGTATGCAAGGTAAACGCGGCATATTGTCCGCCGAGTAGATTAACGGGTGAAAATGTTACGGTAACGGTCGTTCAGAGAAACGATGAAAACGCAGAAACGTTTAATGGAAAAATTGTTTTTATTGATCCAAAAATTGTATCGACGTCGAATGAGTATAATTTTTTTATAGAGATAAAAAATCCGCAAGTAGGAAAAGGTTGGAAATTGTTACCCGGAAGTAGAATCACCGCTAAAATTAAGTTGTAAAAAATTGTCAACAATTCTTTAGAAGATCGTTAATCTTTAGCGATCATTGTTCTGTTATGCGGTCTCTCGCTTAGTGGGACTGCGTTCTTTGAGATCAAAAAATTGAATTTTCACGAAAAAAATTCGCCGCTAAAAATTTGTAATTATTCACAGTATATTTTTTTCGTAATATATCAGTGGAATATTTGTTTTGTCTGTTGATTCGCATTTTTTGTAATATATCAGTGGAATAATT
>JAITAZ010000466.1 GCA_031283825.1 Planctomycetaceae bacterium
ATTTGTTACCGTTCAAAGTATATAAGGATCAGACAACGGTTTAATACCTCCTGTAGATTCTGCAAACAATAACACAAAAATTTAAATTATTAAATTCTTCATTGTAAATATTTTTAGTAATTCTGTTTAACGTTTTACATTGTCTAGCCATTGACAGGTTTTTCTTATTCCTTCCTCAAACGGAATTGGTTTGTATCCTAACTCTGATTCGGCTTTTTTCGACGAAAAAGACCAATCAGCTAAAAACGTTTTCACCCAACCGGGCGTAAATACCGGATAAATCCCAAAGACGTCCGCTAACCACTCCGAAATATACGCAATCAAAAAAGGCGTTAAATAATATATTCCCCATCTAAAACGTTTAACTCTATCTACCTTGTCAATCATCGAAAAAAAGTCTCTCAGCGTAACATTTTCACCGCCCAAAATATAACGCTCGCCAATCCGACCTCTTTCCATCGCCAAAATTAACCCCGTAACAACATCGTCAATGTAAACATAATTTCCAATATTACGCCCATAATTTAAAACTACCGGCATCCTGCCGCCGCGAATCATCGAAATAAGATGCGTAACCGTATTCGATTCAGAAAGTAATCCAGGTCCAAAAACCCGCGTCGGATTAACTATCACTACAGGAACTCCCTCGCCAGATAACCTCAACGCCTCACGCTCCATCTCCGCCTTCGACCGCTCATACTCCGTGAAAAATTGATCGCTAACACGAACCATTTTTTCATCGCCAACAACGCCCTTCGGAGTCACGCCAAACGTAACTATCGTCGATGTCCAAACAACTCGCTCGACACCCAATTCTACAGCAATGTCAAAAACGTTTCGCGTCCCGACAATATTTATCTCATCGTAAATCTTTTTGTCTCTTGCCCAGTTTCTAGCATATCCGGCAAGATGAAAAACATACTTACAACCAGACATCCCTCGACGCAACGATTCCTTATCCGTAATATCTCCCTGAATATAATTCACGCCGTCAATAGCGCCGCCAGATAACCGCAACGGATCGCGAACAAACGCATTCACTACGCATCCTCGACGCAATAACTCATTCAATAACTCGCGACCAATAAAACCACTACCGCCAGTAACAAATATTTGTACTCCAGATTCTACTAACATAATCGTTACAATAAATTTTTTTTTTCGTTAAGGGTTTTTAAAATTCGGAATTCGGAAATTCAGAATTAAATTTTTCTAGCGTTTAGTTGGCAACGTGTTTTTTTGATATTACAGCGGAATATTTTTAGTAGTTCCGCAAGGACGAAATATGCATAACCATAAATGAATCGAATCGCAACCTACGGTACGAAACCTCACAATAATCAAGCCCCGCATAGAGCAACATTATGAAATTAATTTATCGTTACAATAATTCATAATGTCGTCCCAGCGGGACTTTCGGCTATCGGCTATCGGCTATCGGCTATTGGCTATTGGAACGTTTTATCGGCGGTTACGTTTCGCTACTCCGCCGATTATACACATCACGCCCCTGCGGGCTATCATAGAATTTAATTTGAAATATTACAAAATTAATGACCACTAAATCATTCATCTAATTTAATCACAACAAACTAAACGCTAGGAAATCTTTTGCAACTATTTTGACGCTGTATTTTTTTAAGGAACATTAAGGACGTCGCGGTTTAAAATCGGAGATTAACGACTCCAAAGACATTACTCTTGAGTCTTTTCAAACAGATTTTAACCCCAATCGTTCCTTTAGTCTTTCATGTTTATTTTGTCTCTTAAAAAAATTTCTGCAACTGAATAGTTACATTTTATGAGTTAAATTTAACGGTCATATTATTGCAATTTTGATTTCCTAATCAAGATAACCTTCAAAGACTCTGCTGAAAATTTTTTTGCGTGAAAAATTTTTTTGCTCGTTAGTAAAAAAGTCATTCTATCATTTCGACCTTAAAATTTAGGCTTTTTTGTCGAAATGAAATTTTATCAAAGGTCGAAAAAATGAATATTCACGCTTAAAAAAATTTTTTTAAGCGAGTTTTTAAAACCGCCCCCTTGACACTTTTTACTCTGATGGTAAATTTACCGCCTTTCAATCGCGACCCTAAATAAATCAACGCAACTCGTAATTCAAATAATAAACATTACAGACAAAAAATGTAAATCGCCAAAAATTTTATCGGCGAAAAAAATCAAAAATAAATGGGTAACAAATAAACAACTCGAAAACGCCCCGCGAAAAAAAAACAAACAAAACGGCAAAAATAAATCCAGACGCACAAAAAAAATAATAAATACAGAAAAAGAAACAAAGTTTAAGAGATTAGTTGCTCTTACCGTTTGAGTTTCAATTTCAGCTATTTGGCAATTGGGGAGACGTTGAAGTTTACGTTTAACGTAAAAATATTGCATTGCGATTTTGATTTTTCCAAATGCAATACCTAAAACGAATCCGTCATTCGTGGCGTTGTTCTGGTTTAGTCGGTCGGATTGGATTGTTGAATTGAAAAAGACGTCGTTTGTTTTAAGTAGTTTTTTGTACTGACTTGAAAATTCCAAACGCGCTAATAAGTTGACCAGAAAAAAATCGCAGATTTGAAATTGTTCAAATTGCGAAATGGTCAGCGAAAAATTTGGTAGCGTTAGTTAATTATTAGTTAATATAATAGTGGAGATAGACAGTGAGCGTGCTAGGTCATGAAACAATAAGAATTAGAATGGAAGCATTCGATAATGCCGTGCTAGATCAAAGCGCAGGAGATATAGTCGATACGGCAAAACGTACCGGTTCATTGGTTCGAGGTCCTATTCCGTTGCCGACCCGTATCGAACGTTATACCGTGCTGTCAAGTCCGCACGTCGATAAGAAAGCAAGACAACAATACGAAATAAGAACTCACAAAAGAGTAATCGATATCGTTCAAGCAACGGCAAAAACAATCGACGCATTAAATAAACTTACGTTGCCCGCCGGAGTCGATATTAAAATTAAAACAACCGGCAAAAAATAAAATTAAACTACATAAAATAAAAAAAACAGCCCAAAAAACAACAACTAGATTTTACACAACATTTGAATTTTGCAATACTTTAAGAATTCCCATTAACAAAAAAACAAAACGATTCTGTCTTGGTTTTTAGTTACTTAAAACAGAAAAACCAAACCCGCTTTAGATTTCAGCGATAAGCGTAAAAGCAATTTCGCGAACAAGCGGCGGCAGTTTAATCTGGTGTTAACGAGGCGTTCTGAATGATAGTAAAATAAAAAGCCGAGCGGTGTTTTTTCGTCTTTATATAAATGAAGTAAAACAAGACGAATCGGTAGGCAGATAATACGCAATAATCAGATAATCAGCAGCATAAGAATCTAGACTATACAAATCGTATTATGAATTTCGGCGACGCAATGATATTCATTAAATATCATTAAAAAAATCAAAAAAGCCTGCTTTCCGAAGATAAACAAACGGCTCAAACCGAAAATTCAAGTGCGAGTAGTTTAAAAATTGCGTGTGGATAACAAGTAATAGTATTTTTTTGTAACAATAATTTTCGTCAAATGTCAATCGGACTTTTAGGACAAAAAATCGGATGTACACAATTGTACACGGAGATAGGCGAGGCAATACCGGTAACGGTCATTCAAGTTGGACCTTGCCATGTTATTCAGATTCGCAACAACGAGCGGGATGGTTACGAAGCGGTACAAATTGGATTCAGCGATAAATCGCGAAATAGGGCGTCAAAATCGGAACGAGGTCAAGTTGCGTTAATCGAAAGCAAAAGACGCAAAAAACAAACAGTTGCCGGAGCTACGCCGTCGCCAAGAGCTGGTTGCGAGCCAAAAAAGTTTATCCGCGAATTTCGAATACCAGTTAGCGGCTACGAAGTCGGACAAGAATTAACGGTTGATGTTTTCGATGAAGTTATCGCAGTTGACGTTACGGCAATTAGTAAAGGTTCTGGCTACACGGGCGTTATGAAACGTCATAATTTCGGAGGTCAGAGAGCGTCGCATGGAGTAAAGAAATGTCATCGACATTTAGGAAGCAGCGGATGTAGCGCGTTTCCAAGCCGAACTCAAAAAGGTAAAAAAATGGCTGGACAATACGGCGCTGACAAAATAACAATCCGAAATCAAAAAGTCGTGTTGGTCGATAAAGAAAATAATCTCCTAGCAATTCGCGGCGCAATTCCGGGTCCAAAAGGCGGATACGTTACAATCAAACCGACAAATATTCAACCAGTCCCAAAATCAAATCATTGGAAAATCACAAAGAAAGAACAAACAACCGTAAATACGGAAGGCAAATCATAAATAGTAGTAATTTTCAGCGTGAATTTTTGTAACGATAATTTAAATTAGAATTAACTATAAATTTAACATAAAGTTTAATTGTCCGATTGGGTCGGGCAATTTGTAATTTTTAACGAAAGTATTTTGATTCAGGTGTAACTATGCCTAGCGTCGAATTGACGGTTTACGATAAATCCGGTAAAGAAATTGATAAGTTGACAGTTTATACTGAACTGCTGGTTGACCATATCAACAACCAACTTTTACATGACGCTGTCGTTATGTACCAATCTAATATCAGACAAGGTTCGGCTAGAACGAAATCTCGCGCTGATGTTGCCGGTCATAAGAAAAAGATGTACAAACAAAAAGGCACAGGTAACGCACGTGCCGGTCATCGACGTAGCGGTGTCCGACGCGGCGGCGGTCATATTTTCGCTAAAAGACCAAGAAATTGGTTCTTCCGCTTGCCAAGTAAAGCTCTGAAAAAAGCCGCACGTATGGCTTTCGTTGCAAAATTAAATGACTTGCAAGTAACACTAATCGACGCCTTGTCAGTCGAACAACCAAAAACAAAAGAAGTCGCAGAAATTCTTAATGCGCTCAAAATAAAAGATACTGTACTCGTTGCAATTGAAAAACATAATACTAATCTTTACAAAAGTTTCCGCAACATTGAAGGGGTGCAAATTCTACCAGTTTCCGATCTAAACGCTTACGAAATTCTTCGTCCCAAACGACTCCTAATGACGCGAACAGCTTACGAATCGTTTGTAAATTCAATCATCACTCCGTCCGACTATGAAACCGCTCTAAACGAATTGAAAAAATCATCAACCGCAGTAGCAACAACTTCAGCAACTTAAACGACAAAATTTCAAAAAATAAGTAATTTCAAAAAAATAAGTAGTAACAATTCAAAGTAAATTTTTACTAGTCCCAAAGATACAAAAATTTTAGAATCGTAAGTCAAGCTAATTGCGGCTTGCGGTAACTCGCGGCTTTATAAATGGAGGCGTATCGTGCCAAGACAAAAAGACATTACAAAAGTAAATTTACAACTTGAACCGTATCAGATAATCCTTAAACCTGTTGTTACAGAAAAAGGTTATGACTATGCCGAACATCGCAATATTTACACGTTTGAAGTAAATAATCTTGCGAATAAACGGCAGATCAAAGAAGCGGTCGAGTTCCTTTTCGACGTTAAAGTAATTGATGTTAAAACGCAAAAACGCAAAGGCAAAGAACGCCGCGTCCGTCATAAATACGGTGAAACTAAGCCGATTAAACGCGCGCTAGTCAGATTAAGCGACGATGACAGAATAAATTACGGTTGATAAAAACAACTGATAAAATTTCTGTCGCAAAAATCCAGTCGATTATTAAAAATTTAATCGTCGTATTTTTTCGTTTTTGATTTAATTAAGTAATCCGTAAAAATTTTTAAGCAAAAAACAACAGTTAATCCAAAAAGAGCGGCAGTTCAAAATACATTTAATTCAAAAATTCGAAATACTGAATTCCGAATTTTTTGATTGTAACCCGCTGTAAGTTACACACAAATCGCACTTTAACATTTGACGTTTTCAAATGGGAATAAAAAAATACAAACCAAATAATGCTGGTCGCCGGAATATGAGCGTAAGCGATTTCGCAGAGCTTACGAAAAATACGACGCCCGAAAAAAATTTATTACGGGTAAAGCGACGCACCAATGGACGTAATAATCAAGGAATTATAACAGTCCGGCATCGCGGGGGCGGTCATAAACGTCAGTACAGATTATTAGACTTCCGCCGAAATAAAGACGGAATCGAAGCTGTAGTTGCGTCAATTGAGTATGATCCGAATCGCAGCGCGAGAATTGCGCTGTTGAAATATAGCGATGGCGAAAGACGATATATCGTTGCGCCGGATGGATTAAAAGTCGGACTGAAATTATTAAGCGGCGGCGGTGCTCCGCCTAATATTGGTAATTGTTTACCGCTTGCGGAAATCCCGTTAGGGGCGGAAGTTCACAATATAGAAATCCATCCGAATCGCGGCGGCGTGCTTTGTCGGTCTGCCGGTACAAAAGCAACTTTAGTTGCTCGCGATCCTGAAGCGGGTTGGGCGCAATTAAATATGCCAAGCGGCGAAATTAGACGAGTGCCGATTAGATGTAGAGCGGTAATCGGCGTTGTCGGCAATACCGATCACATGAATATTGAAATCGGTAAAGCCGGAAGAAGCCGATGGATGGGACGACGCCCGCATGTCAGAGGAACGGCAATGAATCCAATCGACCACCCGCACGGCGGCGGCGAAGGCAGAACAAAAGGCGGAAGACATCCAGTAACTCCAACCGGTAAACCAACAAAAGGAACTTCAACCAGAAAAAAACGAAAACCAACAAACAAAGCAATTATCAGACGCCGAAAAAGCAGACGCTACGGAGTGCTAAAATTGTCATAAAAATTTGCTGCATAACGATTATTCCGTTGAGAAATAAATTTGCCGAAAGAGCATAAAAATTTACAATAAAACTAATTATGAAATGATACATTACCTTAAACAATCTACAATAAAAAGTAGGAGATAAATATGACAACATTGCAAAAAAGTGGCATCATATTACTAATAATTTGTGTTGTGAATATTTTAGTTTTTTTTGGGATTAGGCATTTTCATAAAAGTCGTCAGGTTACGTTGGAACCAAGACGTTCAGGAATAGGCGGACCAGCAATTGAGGCATTTGACAAAAGAACTGATCGATGGATAGAAGAAATGAAAGCGGAATCCATCGAAGAGTCTTTTGCTTTGTTGAATGATTTAAATGAGTATGGATACTCTCGAATAACAGAATATCCAGCATTTGATTTATCTAACATAGAAGCGCATGAGGATCGCGACAAAAGATTGTATCAATATATGGTTCCTCAATCGCTGAGTAATAGACGATTCCTTAAAGCGTTAGAAGATTTAAAAAAGTTATCGCGTCGTAAATGTATCAAATTATTGACGCAATGTATCGACGACAACTTAAAGGAAAAAATAAGATTGTAACATGAGTTATTAAAATAAAATTCAACCTATTTCGCGTTTAATCCCCCGCGAATTTTATGTTTTTTGGGATTAAGTTGACTATGAGTAGATCGTTAAAAAAAGGACCGTTTGTCAATCCTAAACTTCTTGTGAAAGTCGAGAAGTTGGATAGCGCAGTAAGGAAAGAACCAATAAAAACTTGGGCAAGAGCTTGTACAATTGTTCCCGAATTCGTGGGACATACTTTTCTTGTTCATAACGGTAAAGCGTTCATAAAAGTATTTGTTACCGAAGAAATGGTCGGACACAAATTAGGCGAATTTTCATTGACTCGCATATTCAGAGGTCATGGCGGTAAAGGCGGTAAAAAATAAGATCAGTAATGATTAAATTGTAGTTGTATAAGTTGTTAGAGGTAAAAGAATCTCTTACAAAGCAACTTCAAAAAGATCGCTGATGAATTGTTACAATAGTTTCGTTTATCCTTAAAATAATTTGTATTATTTGCATTTGCCCGTTTGGTGTGCGTCTAAAAAATTGAATAATTCAAATCAACATAAATATTTTCACTGAAATCGAATAAAGAGGTAAAACATGTCAAAAGAATCAGAAAAAAATGTTAAACCGCCGGAGACGTTTAAGTCGGTTCATAAATACGTCCAGATGAGCGCACGTAAAATTCGACCTTACGCCGATCTCGTGCGAGGTAAATTCGCCGACACCGCCGTTGAGATACTTTCATGTTATCCTTCACGCGGCGCTAAACTCGTCAAACAAACGATTTACAACGCAATCAAAAATGCCGAAGACAGAAAAACATCGTCTGAAAAAATCACCAACCTTGAAGTGCTTGATGTAAGAATCGACGGCGGACCGATGGGTAAACGTTTTCGTCCGAAATCGCGAGGTTCGTCAAGCGTATTTTTAAAACGTACTTCGCATATTACAGTTATAGTCGGATTCGGATGGTAATTAATTGTAAATTCAACATAAGTTGGTTATTGGGTTTCAACTTTCGGAAGACAAATTTTGTAACTATTCAATAGATAAACGCCAACCCGATTGGCAGTATTTTTTGTAGAAAGATTTATCTACTGAATAGATATAAGTTTTATACCGCAATCGGGTAAGCGGGTTGAATTATTGTAACGATAATTCAATAAATCCCGTAAATTTTATACTGAACGCAATAAAAATGTTCGCGATTTAATTTTTGGTAGAGCCGCCTACAATTTTGTAGGTTTTTAAGTCTATGTTTCGCCGAAATTTGTGTCGTGAGCTGTATAGAAAACAAGTAGGATAACATGGGTCAGAAAGTAAATCCGGTAGCGTTTCGTACCGGCATTATGGAAGAGTGGAAAAGCCGTTGGTACGCTTCAAAAAAAGATTTTGCCGAGCTG
>JAITAZ010000468.1 GCA_031283825.1 Planctomycetaceae bacterium
CAACGCACGAAAAAATCGGACGGTCAATAAAAAAATGAGAAAACATAAATCTTTATATCTAATCTATTCGCACTCGAATTGATTCAAATTCAAAAGTACGTTAAGTAATGTTTTTGAAAAACGGTATGGTTTATCGGTCTGTTAATCGTCTGGACAATTAAAAAACAGACCGAGACGTAATGTAAAATTATGCCGTATGCGAAAAGCAGCAGCGTTTTTTTTAAGAGGACAAAGATGACTTATGTTACATCGGACATTCTGGTTAAAAATCTGTTTGAATGGATTCAAGAGCAATATCTTTGGGGTTGTTAATCTAATAATTTCAAACAACGGCGTCCCTTTTGTCATCTTAAAAATAAAAAAACACGTTAAAAAAAACTACAACTAAACGATTACAAATTTTATTGAAAATTACTTTTTATCGTTATTTGTTGGCGGTTGAACTTCGACTGATCCGATTACGGTTGCGGAATTATTTTTTGTTGAATCATTTTTTTGAGTTGTTTGATTTTCGTTTTCTTCTTTTTCGCGTCTTTGGTTAAATTCTTCGATTGAGGTAGGTTTAACTGGCGAGCCGTGTCTTGCGCGTTGGACGCCTTTAACGATATATTTTTCACCTGGTTTTAATCCGTGTATGATAATTCTTTGTTGATTATCTAGTAATCGTCCGATTTTTACGTCTCTTCTGAAAGCTAATTCGGTTTCGTAGGGTGTTAGGTCTTGTTTACTTTTTGGGATAAGCGGATTGGGTTGCGGCGTGTATGTTCCTTTTTGTATGACGAAAACGTATTTTGTATCGAGGTCTGTTAGTAGGGCTTCTTCTCTGATTAAGATTGCGTTTGTTACGGTTTCGTAGGGGATTCGTACTCGGCAGATTTGACCGGCGTAAATCAAGTAATCTCTGCCGTTATTACTGTCGATGAGCGGATTTCGTAATTCGCCTCTTATTGTTACCTGACCGGTATTCGAGCTGATGCGGTTATCGATTACGGCTTTGAGCGTGCCTTTAAGCGGGAAATCGCTAGGAACGGCGGCGGTTGCGGAGGTCAGAGACGCTTCGAATGTTCCGCCTTGAAAACCGAGAAACTCGTTGATTTCTTCGTTTTCTGTATTTTTATTATTTTTTGCGTTTTGTGAATTATTTTTATTTTCGGTTGAGTTTATTTTGGGGTCGATTGATTTTTCGGGTTGAATTTTATTTATTAGTTTATTGAATTTATCGCGGTATCCCATTCTTTCTTTTAGGTCGGCGAATTCTTTATCGCTGACGAAAAAGTCAACGTAGATTGGGTCGAGTTGCGTGATTGACAGTAATTTAGCTTCGGCGGTTCCGGGACTGATAAAGTTATTTTCATCGACGAGATGTTGCGTAGTTTTTCCGGTTATGGGTGCTTTAATGTCGGTGTATTCGAGATTGAGTTCCGCCTGCTGAACGGCGACTTGGCAGCGTTTAACTGTTGCTATTGCGGTTTGATATTCGGTTTCGCGTTGTAGTAATTCTTCTTGAGTTTTTATTTCTTCTTTAGCTAGAGGTCGATCTCTGTCGAGGTCTTTTTTGGCTTGGATTTCTTTTTGTTGAGCGATTATTAGGTCTTGTTTGCTTATGTCGAGAGCGTATTGATATTGTTCGCGTTCAATTTGAGCGAGTTTGCTTCCTTGATTGACGACGTCTCCGTGCGAGTAAAAGTATTTTCTCAAGTAACCTGCCACGCGGGCGCGGATATCAACCGACTTGTAGGGAGACGTTTCGCCGATTGCGTAAAGATAAAGTTGAACGTCGTTTTGGAGAACGTTATCGATGATAACTTCGGGAGCGTCTAGCGTTTTTTTATCTTTATCTTTATCGTTTTCTTTCTTTTCTGCCGACGCTTTATTTTCCGTGCTGCGGGAGCAACCGTTTACGTTGCAAAGTAAAAAAACGCAAATCAGACAAACAAGAACGATTCTTATTTTACCGTAGAAAAATATATTCGTTGGAGAATCGGGCGTTAATTGACTCGATTGAGTTAATTGACTCGATTGAGTTGATTGACTTGGCGATTCGTTGTTTGATGAAACGAGGTTAAAGTCGAAATTATTTCTTAACGTTCTTAACGTTTTGTTATAAAATTTCATTTTATTTTTGAGGTTAATGTTGGTTAATGTTGATTATAACGTAATCAAATTCGCCGACCAACGACTTGCTAACGCGATAAGTTTCGTTTTGCCGTTTAATTACTTAAAATCCGAAACGCCGTCAAGCGAGCGGACAGTAATTGAAACAGTAACTGAAGTTGTCGAAACTTAAAGCGCGAGCGGATTAAAATTTTCGTCAACCTTTTTGATTTCCCGAAGTTGAATTTCGGTTTTTAATTTCGTTGGCGAGTGAAAATTCTAATGCGAATTTGGTTTTGGTATTTAGGATTCAGATTGTTTTGACATTTTCTTTCGCGTTGTTTTGTTGAATTTGTTTTTTTGCGAAGGGAAAATTTGTCAAAAGCGTCAACTGTTTATTTCGTTGTTTTTTAAACTTTTGGAGAATGTTTTGGTTTATTTTTGTTTTTTTCATTTTGCGATTATTTGGAATTTTTGTTACCGGACATTTTGGCGATAATTTAATCAAGAAGTTTAAGTTTTATAAATATCAAACGGCAACAAAAAAAACCTCAATACTCCATAATCCGAAGGCAAAAAGTTTATCTGTATAAAAAAAAAAAACAAGGGGGGAGGGAAAAAAAATATTGTAATCGTTCACGGTTACCAAATTTTATTTTTTGCTTTTCGTATGTTTTAAAAACCATATTGTTTTTTGGGGGGGACAAAGGGGACACTCTAATTTAAAAACCATGATTAATTACTCAACAGAAGACAATAGCCTTTTTAAGAGAGAGATTTTTTTCAGTATTATTTCATGAGTCATCAACCCCAGATTTCAAAAAAAAACGTCCCCAACGTCCCCCTTGTCCCCAACGGCCCCCAAAAAAATAAAACTCGCAGCAAGTGCGTAACATGAGTTACTTAATAATAAATAAAACTAAATAAATAATATAATTTTATTGACATTAAAATCGTCATTGCCATTCTCCGCGAATATCAGTATTCACTAAAAAAATTCACTAAAAAAATCCGTATTATCCGCGTTTAAAAATTCCGCTGATATATTACCTAGAATTTTCACCCC
>JAITAZ010000333.1 GCA_031283825.1 Planctomycetaceae bacterium
AATCAAAACATAATTTAAATTTATTAAAGTAAAAATTATGGATTTAAATCAAAATTTAATTTAATTTTTAAAAAATATTCTCTCTGTGAACTCTGTGTTCTCTGTGGTTAATAAAAAAACTTTTTTAGAGGACATTAAGGACAACAATTTAAAATTAAATCCTGCAAAATTTTCACTGAAAATATTACCATTAATTTTTAATAAAACATGAAACGAGCGGTTGTTCTTCTTTCGGGCGGATTGGATTCTACTACAGTTGCGGCAATAGCTAAATCAGACGGGAACGAAATTTTCGCCTTGACTATCGATTACAATCAACGTCATCGAATTGAACTCGAATCGGCAAAACAAGTCGCTACCGCGCTTGAAGTTAAAAATCATGTAATCTTGCCGCTAAATTTACGCTCTTTTGGCGGAAGCTCTCTTACTGGAGATTTAGACGTAACCAAAAATATCCCCATCGAATCAATCGGTAATTCTATTCCGACCTCATACGTTCCGGCTAGAAATATAATTTTCTTGTCAATCGCGCTCGCATACGCAGAAACAATTCGCGCCGAAACAATTTATATCGGCGTCTCCGCAATCGACTACAGCGGATACCCAGATTGCAGACCAGAATTTTTAACCGCATTCGAAAACATGGCAAATCTAGCGACGAAATCAGGAGTCGAAGGCAATAAAATTTCAATCGCCGCGCCGCTCGTTTATCTGGATAAAACAGAAACAATAAAACAAGGCTTGTTACTCGGAGTCGATTACTCTCTCACTCACACCTGCTACGACCCAACCGATAAAGGTTTAGCTTGCGGCTGCTGCGAATCATGCCTACTAAGACTAAAAGCATTCGCAAACGTCGGAATAAATGACCCAATAAAATATGCAAATTGTTAAATATTTTTGTTTATCGGTTCTTTGTATAATTTTCTTTCTATTGCTGGGATGTAATTTGTCCATGAACTGCCTTGATTTGGGTCTTCGGTTATGTATCGCTGATACTCGGCGATTTTTGAATCTATTGAATCTATGAAATGTAACGTTTGCGCTTCCAATGTCATTGGTAATTTTGCGCTTTGATTTTCATACTCTCCGTGATGCGAAATCAATAAATGTTTCAACAACATTGCAATCTGTCCGCTGAATTGCTCGCCGCTTAATTTCTCCGTCTCCTTGATTTTTTCCTGCAAAATCTCAACGCCTATCAAGGAATGTCCTAACAATTGTCCGGCGTCCGTATATCTCATATCATTGTCAAACGCTAATTCGCTCACCTTGCCGACGTCATGCAAAAACGCGCCCATCAATAATAAATCTCTGTTCAACTGCGTATAAATCAACGAAATCTGAACCGCTAACTCCATCATCTGCGTCGTATGCTCAAGCAAACCGCCATGATACGCATGATGCAACTTCACCCCAGCCGGCGCGCTGCAAAATTTTTCCATGAAATCGTCGTCCAGCAAAAAACAATCCGCCAAGTTATGCAAATTCGGCTCCGTTATCGTTTTTAATAAATCCCGCAATCTCGCACGGCGTAACGGGATGTCTAAATGACAATTCCGAATAAAATCACTAGCGTCAACCTCCGACACGTCCGCCTTCGATATCTTGCGAACTATCAACTGAATCGCGCCCTGATACCGCTGAGACGTCCCCTCAACACGAACATAATCGCCATTGCTAAATTGCTCAGCCTGATCCGACGTAGCATTCCAATAACGAGCATTCAATACGCCAGTCCGATCCGATAAATTAAACTGAAGATACAAATTACCATTCTTGTTCGGTCGTAATTGCTTCTCATAAACACGATATATATCGTCTATCTTGTCATTCTCGCCTATCTGATTAACGTATAAATGTACCATTGATTTTTTAATTCGTAATTCGGAATTGTATTTGGAAATTGGAAATTGGAAATTAATTTTGTTGAGGGGACGATGGGGAATTTTAAACACGGATAATATCTGATTTTTTTGGTGAATACGGATAATCGCGGAAAAAGGAAATGACGCCTTTGTGTGGTAAAAGTCAATAATTTAAATGTGATAAATAGGGAAGTGAAAAATTATAATACTAACTAACTAAATAAATAATTGACTAGACAAATCAACTATAACTAAATAAACCTAAATAAATTTATGAATATTAAAATCGTCATTTGCATTTTCCGCGATTATCCGTCCTATCCGCTATGATCCGTGTTTACAAAGACCCCTATACACAGTGTTTAACACCGTTCACGGTTACAAAAAAACTTCAACAGAATATTACAAAAATTACTTCCGAATTCCGATTTTTTTACCTACAATTTTGAGCGATGTTGAGTAGTAGTATCATAATCAATAATAAATCTACGGACGAAGTTGTTTTACTTGAGCGAGAAAACAAACGTTTGAAACGCGAGGTAAATCGATTGCGAACATTGATCGCACGCAGCAACGCGACAACTCACGCAAACTTTGATTTAAACGCGGAATTACAGGCGGAGCAAGTTCGACAAGGAAAATATCTTGATCTCATGTTGACCAATTGTCCGAATGTTATTTTGATGATCGACGCGGATAACAAGTTTGTTTATTGTACGGATTCTTTTTTATCGTTACAAAAATTCAAGTCGTTTGAAGAATTGAGGCGTTATCGGTTGGGAGATTTTTTTCGCGATGCAGAATATGCAAAGTTGATGAATACGTTAAAAGAATCGGTTCGTCAAAAAAGCGAAATGAAAACGTCGATTTACACAAATTGGGGACGCGAAGAAAATCTAAAGCGAAATTATGTGTTGCATATTACGCCGATGTTTGCTAACGTTAGCGACAATAAAATTACGTCGAGTAATATCGTCGATGAAAGTCAAACGTCTGCAATTGACGGCGCGATTATTATCTGCCATGACGTAACTGAACTTATTGCGGCAAAAGAACAAGCGGAACAAGCAAATCAGACAAAAAGCTCGTTTCTTGCCAATATGAGTCATGAGATACGAACTCCGATGAACGCGATTATTGGAATGGCAGAGTTGACATTGCGCGAGAAAATTCCCGATGCCGCTTATGAAATGGTGAAAAATATTCGGCAAGCGGGGAATAATCTTTTGTCGATTATAAATGACATTCTTGATTTTTCTAAAATCGAGTCGGGCAAGTTGGAGATAGTCGAGGGCGAGTATCAATTGCATTCGCTGATTTACGATGTCATTGGAATTATTCGGACGCGGTTGTTAGAAGGAACGGTTGATTTTTTTGTCGATATTGATAGCAGCGTCCCGAACAGCATGATTGGCGATGAAGTCCGGTTGCGTCAGATTTTGTTGAATCTTTTGAGCAATGCGATCAAATACACGCGGGCGGGTTTTGCAACGTTGACTGTGCGAGGCGAAATTGTTGATCAGACGGCGTCGTTGACTTTTGACGTAACTGATACGGGAATAGGGATTCAGCCGGAGAACATTGAGAAGTTGTTTAGTAATTTCACTCAATTTGACAAGGTTGCCAACAAGTGGATAATTGGCACGGGTTTAGGTTTATCGATAGCGAGAAATCTGGCGAGATTGATGGGCGGCGATATTGCGGTTCAAAGCGAATATGGAGTAGGCAGCACGTTTACAGTTACGTTAAAACAGAGTTTTAAAAAATACGAACCGTTTGCAATTGTCGATGATTTTGCGAATACGGCGTCGTTGATTTTTGAGCCGCGAGTTATGCATGCGTCTTTTTGTCGAGCGTCTTTTGAATCTTTAAAAATAAAATATCGGTTGGTATCGGACAAGCGCGGATTTGATCATGAGTTGCGTCATGGCAAATATGATTATGCGTTTGTTGCCGCGTCTGTTTTGGAGTTGGCGATTAATTCGATTTCGACGATTTGTGCAGATTCGAGTCCGAAAATTGTTGTGATGACAGACAGCGGAAATTTTATTAGTTACAAAAAATATTCGTATTTTCAATTACCGATTTATAGTGCGTTGTTGGCGGGAATTTTCAATAAAATTTCGGGTGAAATAACGTATCGCGAAAATGAGATAACGGTTAAATTTACAGCGCCGGACGCAAGGATATTGATCGTTGACGATATAATTACGAATTTAAAAGTTGCGCAGGGTTTATTGATTCCGTACAAGATGCAAGTTGACATTTGCGAGAGTGGAATGGCGGCGATTGTGATGGCGAGGAATAATCGTTACGATATTATTTTTATGGATCACATGATGCCGGTGATGGATGGTGTAGAGACGACGGCGAAAATACGCGAGTTGCCGGATGGCGATAAAATCCCGATTATTGCGTTGACTGCTAATGCGGTTTCGGGTGTGAAAGAGATGTTTCTTGCGAATGGTTTGGATGATTTTTTATCAAAGCCGATTGATCCGGCGAAGTTGGAATCGATGTTGGTAAAATGGATTCACAAGAGCAAACATAAAATGTTCGAGACAATTTCGAATGCAAACGACGATTTAGATCAAGACAAAGTTGAGTCAAAAAATGATTTATCCAAAGAAAAAGAAGACGGTGCGGTAACAGACGTAAATGTGGTTCATGGATTAGATTTTCAAGCGGGTTTAAATCGTATTGGCGGAAACTTATCGATTTACGTGGAGATTTTAAAAATCTATGTAGAGACGACGCCGGAGATTTTAGACGTTTTACGAATACCGACGGAAGAAAAACTTAAAGACTATGCGATAGCGATACATGGAATTAAGGGCAGTAGTTTAAACATAGGAGCAGAAAAAATTGGCAAGTTAGCCGCCGAGTTGGAATCTGACGCCAAGTCTGGCAATTTAGAAGCTGTATTTTCAAAAAACAGAAATTTCATCATGCTAGCCGAAAGACTAATAAACGACATCACCGCCTACATCGAAAAAAACGCAATATAAAATTTTTCAAGAAAAAAATAATCGTTACAAAAATTCAGATGAAAAATCATCCCAGATCAGGTAATCGACCTATTGAACAATATAATTCTAAAATAACATAATTCCGATATTCCTCTATCTATGAACGATAACTTTAAAAAAATAGAATTTTTATCATTTTGTATCGAGATGTACGCGAATCGATCCGCGATTTCCGGCGTTGTTGTAGCACGGCAATTTGACGAGTTTGGGATATTAGATTTCCTTTTAGAAAATTACGAAACATTACACACGCAAGGTTGGCAATACACTCTTCCGATTATTAACGATATTATTAAATATCGTCAAAACAAAAAAACAAAATGAAACTTTATCACGGCGGAATGATTGCAATTGAAAAACCGGCGTTAAAAACTCCATACGCGCGAAATCATACTTCGGATTTCGGAGACGGATTTTATACGACAACCGATCTAGAACAAGCTATTCGCTGGACGCAAATTCGGCAAATATATTATTCGTCCGGCAATGGAATCGTCTCGATTTACGAAATAGACGACAACCTGTTTCACGATCCTAAACTCAATTGTCTAATATTCAAAAAAGCTGATAAAAAATGGCTAGAATTTGTGATGAAAAATCGTCAGAATAAAAATTATAAACACGATTACGACATTGTAGCAGGTCCTATCGCTAATGACCGAGTTTACGCAACATTGACGCTTTTTGAAAACAACTTTTTAAACGCCGTAGAAACAATTCAACGGCTTAAAACGTTTAAATTCGCAAATCAGATTTTATTTCATACAGAATTATCGTTACAAAAATTATCGTATATTGGAAATGAAATAGTAAAATGAAATCACAAGCAATACCAGAAATAACTCAAAATAATTTTCGTTTTTTGCTGCCGAGCAAAATTGCGGCGGTTGTAGATAAAATCTGCGAAACCAAAAAATGCCCGATCAAAACGGCATTGCTAGAATTTTACAACTCAAAACTCTACGCCGAACTAGAAATCGAAAAAACAAAACGCTGGTGGCAAAGCCCCGAACAACTATTCAACGAACTAGAAAATTCTGAAGAATTAGAAGAATTAAAATAATCGTAACCGTTCACGCATAAAAGAAAAAAATCCTACGCCATGAAATGGCTTGTTTTTTCGTTACAAAAAATTCAACTGATATATTACAAAATTTTACACTGCCAAATAGAGCAGGAAATATTGTATTGTTATCGTGAACGGTTACCGTTAAACCAAATGTAGAGACGCAATGCTTTGCGTCTCATTGTTCGATCAAATAGATCACCGATAGAGACGCAAGGCATTGCGTCTCATTGTTCGATCAAAAGATCACCGATAGAGACGCAAAGCATTGTGTCTCATTGTTCGATCAAAAGATCACCGATAGAGACGCAATGCCTTGCATCTCATTGTTTGATCAAAAGATCACCGATAGAGACGCAATGCCTTGCGTCTCATTGTTTGATCAAAAGATCACCGATAGAGACGCAAGGCATTGCGTCTCTACATTTGGTTTAGCAATTCAAATTTGAATTTAAAAATAATTCCGAATTCCGAATTCCGAATTCCGAATTCCGAAGTTAATGGCTCGGGGAAATAAAACGGAAAAAAATCTCTCTCTTTTAAAAAGGCTGTTGTTTTCTATTGAGTCGGTTAATCATGGTTTGAAAATTTTTCTTTTTATTTTAGATATCCCATTCTTCAAACGGGTAATTTTTTAGGACTTTATCTATATCTTCTTTGCAGAGAGATTCGTAGTTGGAGTCGATTTTTCTGATTAGTTCGAGTTGTTTTTTCCAGATAGCTGGTCTTTCATTTAATTCGGGGTAATTTTTTTTGAGTAGTCGATTGAGTAATGATAATTTTCGTTTTTTTTGTATGAAATCAAAAGCAATTGTGAAAGAAATATAATTTGCAATCCAATAGAGTATTTTTCCGGTATCGTTAGTTGAGCGGATTATTACGTGATTATCGTCAATATTTACGATCCAATGATAACCGTTATCATTGATTTTGATAAACGGCGTTCCGTATTTATCGGGGTAATCGAATCTGACATAAGGAAGCCATCGAAAAGTGCCGCCTAATATTTCTACAATATGACGCGATAATTTATTCAATTGTTTGTCTGTCAAATATAACATCGGAGGAGGAAAAAATTTTGGTAACCGTTCACGCACAAGAGAAAAATTTTCTAAGCCCTGAAAGGGCGTCTAGCAATAGCGTAGGGCAACGCCGACTCAGGTAGGCGACCTTTCGCCGAAAGGTCGCGTTGCCGAAGGCAACGATAAAATGTATTCTAAAATAATTAAAATCAATTCAGATTTACAGTCGGCTAACCCCGACGCGACCTTTCGGCTAAAGGTCTCCTACCAGAGTCGGCGGTTGCCTACCTGATCTGGGGCAACAAGTGCGTAACATGAGTTACGACTTATTTTTTTTACGGTAAATGATAATTTCTGACAGTTTCGACAAATGTTTTGATATTTTCGGGTGGAGTTTCGGCGGGGAGCGCGCAACCGGCGCCGATTACCAAACCTCTACCTTGAAAACAATC
>JAITAZ010000502.1 GCA_031283825.1 Planctomycetaceae bacterium
AAATTCTTTTTTCTTTTTTTCATCAAGTTGTAAAAAACTGATCTTTCTTTAGAATTTGTTTAAATAAAAAGTAACCGTTTTCACACAAGAGAAAAAATCCTACGCTCTGAAAGGACAGCGGGAAAAATTATCACGAATATTCGTTACAAATATTCATTAATATTAACAATATTGTTGACCATATTGATCAAAAAATTTCGTTGCCCTTACGTGGCGTTGATCGAGAGGAATATCACATCCCGCCGTGTTGCGGCGGGTAAAAACTCCGTTGCCACTTCGGGGCGTAGGAATTATTCTCTTGTACGTGAACGGTTACAAAGATTCAAAGGCGTTATCTTTTAGCGTCCCCCTTGTCGAAAGATGGAAGCGTGGTAAACTTGGAATCTCTTTGAGTCAATAAGCAGATACTACAAAATATTTACGAATCAAACTCAAAACAAAAGACTCAATTTTCAACCGCTCGCACTTGACTTTTCAGTTAGAACCGCCCGCTCAAACTAACAGAATAAGTAAAAATTTTACGCCTTTATATCGCCGAAATCCATAGTACGAGTCGTATAAAACATGACGTTAAACGTTAATACCAAAAAATTAAATTACACGAAAAATTTAGGAGAGTTTTTTTTATGACTATCGATAAAAGTTTACGAACAAGAAAAGGTATCGTCCGCGCTAGAAACGTTCTCACACGCGCTGAACGAATCGAAAGATTGACACAACAAGATAAATGGAACGAAGACGAAGGAGTTTTCGGTCTTGCTAAAGTCCGCGTTTACAGAGTTATCGTCAAGAAAAAGAAGAAAAAGAAAGGCGAAGAAGAAGGCGCTGAAACCACAGCTACCGCCGCCGCCACAAAAGCCGGTGCAGCCGCAAAATCGCCCGCCGCAACTAAAACCGCCGCCGGTGCAAAAGCCGCTCCCTCAAAACCAACAGCAACAACAAAAAAGAGATAAAATTACCTCAATTGTCTTATTTCTTTCTTGTAAATAAACGATCAGATAGATAACCACTTATCAAAAAGGTTGTAAACCTTTGGTTGCCTATCTGCTCGTTGTTTATTTATTTATCTACTAAATTGTTATATCACAAAATCTAAAACAAATTTTCCGCCTGATATTACATAATTCTGAATTTCGAATTTTAAAAAACATGAACGGTTACGAAATTAGAAACTCCCTTTTGCATAAATTATTTTGCTGAACAGTTCCTCCCAAAAAACGAAAGGAATTAAAAGGAATTAATATGTTACGTAGAGATTTTTTTAAAACCGCCGCAATCGCCGGCGTTGTTACTTCGGGGTTGAATTTAATCTCGAAAGGCGAAGATGAAAAATCTATGTCGAAACCAAAACTACAGTTCGACAATAACGGAATTTTCAAAATTGCACAAATTACCGATACGCATTATTGCACCGATAAAAATTTCTCCAAAGAATCAATAAAATTGATCGCCGAAACAATCGAAGCTGAAAAACCGCATCTGGTAGTTTATACCGGAGATATTGTTGTAAGCGCAAATATCTACAACGGTTGGGATGATATTCTCTCGCCTTGTATCGAAAGTAAAACGACTTGGGCAGTTGTCTTGGGAAATCACGACGACGAATCAAAAATTAGCCGAAAACAAATTATCGACCATATCAAAAATAAACCTTTCAGCTTGACCGAACCAGGTCCAGAAAATATTAAAGGTTGCGGCAATTACATTCTTGAAATTTTCGATAACGATAAAACCGCATTTCTGCTATATTGTTTAGATTCAAATGCTTACAGCACGTTAAAACATGTCAAGGGTTATGGTTGGTTCGACGAAAATCAAATTGCATGGTACAAATCTCAAAGTGCAGATTTCACAAAAAAGAATGACAATAAACCATTGCCCGCTCTTGCGTTTTTTCATATTCCGCTTAATGAGTACGCTGAAATGATTCACTTCAAAAATAAGAACAAAAATAAAATTATCGGAGAACGCAAAGAAGACGAATGTTGCGGCGCGGTCAACTCAGGAATGTTTTTGGCAATGCTCGAAAGCCGCGATGTCATGGGAATTTTTGTCGGACACGATCACGTCAACGATTATGTCGGACTTCATCACGGAATCGCTTTAGGTTACGGTAGATTCTCCGGTACAAAAACCACCTACGTCAAAGAACCGCACGGCTCAAGAATTATCGAAATAAACAACTCAGGAAACAGAACTTTCAAAACTTGGATAAGATTAAAAGGCGGAGAAATAATTCATAATATCGAAATTCCAAAAAATCTAACAACCGGATAATTATTTGAAACCAATTTTACACGCCCTAATACTGCGGGACTAATGAAAATATTCCGCTGAATATTACCAAAAAAACAATTCCGAATTTAAAACCCGTAAACGGTTACACGCGAAGTATATTTTAACTTTCGTTTTGTTCTAGTAGATTTTTTTAGAGATTATAAGTTCGTTCAGTTGCGCCTAGTTGTTCTTTGACTAAATTTTGAGCGTTGACTCCAAGTTCGTTTGCAAATTGGCGTGATTCTAAACATTTTCGTACAAAAATTTCTAATTCGCGTTGATCGTGAACGACTTTAGCGCCGTTGGCTCTCAACAGTAAATCTACTATATCGCGGAAATTTTTTGTGTTGGGACCGAAGCATATTGCAGTGCCGTAAGCTGCTGGTTCTATCATATTTTGTCCGCCTCTTTTGCCTATACTTCCTCCAACAAACGCAATTGACGCCAATCCCCACCATGCGCCGAGTTCGCCGATTTTGTCAACAAGCAGCGCTCGCGGACGAATAAATTTATTTGTGCTATTTCCTTCTATTATTGAGTCATTGATTTTATTATTAGTTTTATTGTTAATTTTATTATCAAAAATTTCGTTGTTATTTTTCTTCGAACCATTTAATGAGCTGCGTCTTTCCCATAATATCGACGTTGACTCAAGCAGTCTGGCGGCTTCTTCAAAGCGTTCTTCATGACGCGGCACGATTATTAAACGTAAATTTGGAAAATCTGATTTCAAGTTATTGTAGCATTCTATTGCGAACGATTCTTCTGGGGCTTGCGTACTTCCGGCGACAAATACGATGTCGTCTGGCGAAACTCCGGCTAATTCGTATAGTTGTGATGTTTCGGTATTGTTTCGATCAAAATTTACTCCGTCAAATTTCATTGAGCCGGTAATATGAATTGTTTCTGTCGATGCGCCGAGACGGTGAAACCATCCGGCGTAGGTTTCGCTTTGGACGGCAATTATATCTATCTTTCGCAGCATTGACGCGATAAACGGACGTATCCACAAATAGCGTTTATAACCAGATTCTCCAAAGCGACCATTGATTACTGCTAATTTTGCGTTATGACGTTTTGCCGCGTCGATTAAGTTGGGCCAAAATTCTTGTTCTGTTAGGACTAATAAATCAGGTTGTAGTCTTTGCATTGCTTTTTCGACGCTCCAACTGAAATCGAGCGGGCAATAGAACACGTGCCAATTGTTGCTGTAATTTTGTTTAGCGATTTCCATTCCAGTCCGCGAAGTTGTAGAAATGACGCAACGCCAATTTGGGCGGCGTTCTTGAATCAGACGTAAAAGGGGTTTTAGTAATTTTACTTCTCCGACGCTTACTGCGTGAAACCAAACGACGTATTCATTAGTGTTTCCTTCGCTAACAATTTTATGTCGTTTAATGATGCGTCCCCAGAATTTTTCTTTAAAACCAGAGCGATATTTGCCATAGTACAACGCGCAATAAATCAATATTGGGGAATACAACAACAAAATAAAAATATAAAGAATATTCAATAAAAACGCTTTCATCGGCATCGCATTAATAATAACGTTACGCAAAACTAGTTAAATTCCTTGACCGCTAAAAGAGAAAATTTTTTGTAATATTTTTATAATACTTCAGCGGAATATATATAAGTCTATCAGGGCGGCTGGTAAAAACTTTTTCACGTGAATAATTTACAAATATTCAGTTGAAATATTACTGACAAAGTAATTTTTGTAACAAAAAATCGCATTAACTTTATCATTCACGTCAAGGGTCGGAAGTATAACGCTATTTTAGGAATTTTACAATATCAATTGATAGAGTGTTATAAAATTTGTGTAACCGTTCACGCACAAGAGAAAATTTCCTATGCCCCGAAGCCAACGGAATTATATGGGTTAACAAATGCTGTTCTTTCAGGGCGTAGGATTTTTTCTCTTGTGTGTGAACGGTTATGTTCAAAATATATTACAAAATTTTCAAAAATTTTGGCGAAATTGTCGAAAATTGGTCTTGATCGATTTTTAAAAAAGTAATACACTACCGCGCGTTGTATGTCTTTGGGA
>JAITAZ010000335.1 GCA_031283825.1 Planctomycetaceae bacterium
AGCGACATCTTTTGAGTCTTTAATTTCTGATTTAAAACAACAATGTCCCTATCGTCCCTAATGTCCCTTAAAAAAAATGCGACTCAACGGACAAAACAAAAATTCCACTGATATATTACTATTTTTATTAGTCCCGCGAGGGACGAATTTTCTCTATTCTCTTTTGCAGCTTGGCGGGGTGAAATTTGGCATGTCGGCGCGTGGGACTTCTTTAACTAATTTTTGTAACGGCTTAAATGTCTCCAGTATCTTTTGATAATCCGGATCAGATTGAGATCGAAAAACTATTTCTGAACATTTTTGAGTTCCACCCGCCTCTCTCGCAAGAGGTGCAAGCATAAACGAATTGTCATGCGGATTCATAAATCTTGTATAAAATTCACGCGGGAAATTCGTTTTCTTAACTAATCTTTCATCCGTTCCGCCGGTTCTTTCTCTCGGTATATTTTGCTCATGACATCCCGCACAACGCCGACCCGAAACCTCATGCAACACCGCATCAAGCTCGTCCGAATACATCCGACGAGAACCATACTTGTCCTTGTGATTCGATGAACTCGTCGGATAATACGGAACATTTAAATCAATCCACGTATAAACAAATTCTCGCTCCAATTGCGAAACGTCGATTCGCGTTTTGCCGTCTTTGTCAGGATGTCCGCTTCGCAAAAGTTCCGCCAACAAACTCGCCGGACTGCCCCAACGTTTCGGCGAAACCTCAAGCGTATTCCACTCCGCGCCGTTGATTGTCCAAATCCAACTCGTGTAAGGATTACTTCCCTCATAACGCGAATCGCGTTTTACTCCATGTGCAAGCCAATCTCTTTCGCCAATCGTTCCCTTGCGAGCAAGATGCTCATACGAAACACAAAAGAAATCCGTGTAATCTCCAGTAAGATCAACGCCGCCGCTTTTCTGTCGCGGATTATGACATTCCACACAATGCTTATTCCAAATCGGCTGAACAACTTCTTGATACGAAAATCCTTTCACTCCCCACGACGGTTTTTTTAACTCTTGCGGAATAACTTTACTCGCCGTCAACTTGTTGATATTTGACGGCGTTTGCATATTTCGATCAACATGACAACCAACACAACCTTGCACTTCTCCGGGCATCAAATGCGTGAATGTTCTCATTCGTTGAACAGCACGACCTTCAGCGTCAATCGCCATAAAATATATCGGAACTTCAGACGGAACTTTGAACGTCGCCGAACCGTCCGGATTGACGTCGGCAAATCCCCAGAGCTGTTTCGCCGCATAAGTCGCACCGCACGAAACCAACGGAAATTGATGACCAAACGCCGAAATCGCAAGCAATTTTCCATCTTTTTTGGGAATCTGATACGGCGAATGAGTCGGCTTTTCAATTTCCTGAACAACTGCAATTCGTTTAATCTCGCCCCGTTTGACCGCCGGTTCTAAACCCGCGTAAACATCCTGAACCATAACAACCGCCCAGTTGCCGGAAACTCGTCCATCTTCGGGCAAAACAATTTTGTCATTCAACGTCGAAGACGCAACTATCGGAGGAATTGGATATTCGCGAATCGGCTGAACGCTGTAATAACCAAGTTTCGGATAAACGCTGTAATTACCAAGTTTGACAATGCGATTGGCGGAATTTTCGTCAGCTTTGGCATGAAGCAACGTTGCACGCGAACCGTCAATTGTGCGGACTTGTACGTTGCCGTCATTTGTAACGAGATAAGTTGAATCGTTCAACGCAAACGGTTTTTCATACGGTCCCGATAGTCCGTTGCCCCAGCATCCGCCCGGTTTATAAATGTCAACTTCTGGAGTAACGTTCAAAACTCCATCTCTGGAATTAGGACCATAATTTTGATCAATCTGAACAATTCCGCCAACACACGAGCCGTTATGATTTGTCGCCAACGCAATTATTTTCGACGAATCGGGAATTGATTTCGCGTCCATAAAAGTACCCGGAGAAATCATGCGGTTCTTGAAATAACCGGATAAATTTGTTCCGTCTGGATTGATTGTCCACAAACTTTGAATCGGACATGCGCAGCGGTCAACGTATTCCCATCGTGTGAAAATAATTCGTCCGTCGTTGAGTACCGACGGCGTGAAGTCCATTAGGTAATTTGCCGAAAGCCGCTTGACACTAGAACCGTCGCGATTCATTCGATAAAGAACCGGAGAAGACGTAACAAAACAATACGCATAAGCCGGTTTACGATCTGAGATAAACGCAATTCCTCCATCCGGCAGCCAGCAAGCATTAAGATTATTGTAAGGCGAATTAGTAATTTGCCGAAGATTCGTGCCGTCGATATTGACAGTGTAGATTTGATAATTCTCTTCGGGATTTTTGCTGATACTTATGTCTTCAGTAACGCTTCCTGCATAGTAAACAAAGCGTCCTTTTTGTTTCCATGAAAAAACGATTTCTTTACTATTCCAATGTAAATCTGCGTCGATAATCATTCCGTTACCGGCGTCAACAATTTTTTTGAGCGTTTGATTTTTTGGCGAGTAGATACATAAACCTCCGCCGGCGAGAAAGCCCTCGCAATGATACGTGTAAACGTGTGAAGAGTAAAGCGGTTGACGCTCGACGACTAGCAAGTCGTTGAATCCGTAATTTCCGTTGACTATATTTTCGGCGAGTTGTTTTTCGGCGGGGGTTCGTTTTTCGGCGGTGAATTCGGCGATTTCTTTGTCGGACGGGCTTTGTGAATAAACTGCGATTTCAGACGCTCCGGGATTGTACAGATTCGTGTAAGAGTTAAGAAAACGAAGTGTTATTGACTCGGCAATTTTTGGTTCGGGCAGTAAGATACGTTGTGCGCCGTGTTTTTTTTCGAGAGTTCCTTTTACGATTGGCGTTGGGTTATTGTTGAGAAGGATTTCGTAATCTTTGAAACATTCGTCGAGTATCATTGCGGTTCTTCCGAAGTAGATGATTTCGGCGATTGTTACGGGTTTATTCCATTTGAGTTGGAAATCTATTTTGTATCCGTTTGTTCCGAGAATTGCCCAAGCGGAATTTTTATCGTTTTTGCCTAATTCGCGAGGAACGATTCCATCGACGGCGAATTGTGCGAGGTAATTGTTATTGTATTCGCTGCCGGCTGAAACGACAGCTTTCAAAGCCAAGTTCTCAGCTGCTGTCGATTCAGACATTGTGAAAACAAAACAATTCAAAACCAAAACAAACAGCAACGACGTTGAGGTTGCGGTTATTGTTAAAAAAGTTTTTTTAATGGTAATTTTCATTTTATTTTTTCTCATTTTGTGAGGGTTAAAGTTTTGTAATCGTTCACGGGTTTTTAAATTCGGAAGTCGAGTTATGTAATATTGAGCGGAAAATTTGTTTTGGATTTTGTGCAGTAACAATTTTGTAATATTTCAGCGGAATTTTTTAAACGCGGATAATACGGGGAATTTTTAAACGCGGATTCAACAGATTCAACGGATATTAGCGGAGAATGGCAATGACGATTTTAATGTCAATAAAATTATATTATTTATTTAGGTTTATTTATTATTAAGTAAAATATTAATTACTAATTATTGAGTTAGTCTTTAATAATTTCTTCCATCCCCCCCTTTATCCCTTTAAAATTATTGATTTCTACCATACAAAGGCTTCATTTGCATTCTCCGCAAATATCCGTCAAATCCGTATTATCCGCGTTTAAAATTCCCCGTATTATCAGTGTTTGTTTTTTAATAAAGTAAAAATAAGGTTCGTCTTTCATCGCCTTGATAATAATTACAAAAACAAATATTCCACTGATATATTACAAAATCCGTGAACGGTTACAATTTTTTAATTGTTACTATTAATTCGCAGTTTTTTTAAGGGACAGTAGAGACTTTAGGGACAAAAGGGAC
>JAITAZ010000512.1 GCA_031283825.1 Planctomycetaceae bacterium
CCTTTGTCCCCGTATATCGTTGGGAAATTTCCTAAAATAACGATTGTAATGATTTTTGTGTTGGTTTATCTCTTTTAATCAAAATTTGTCTTTAATTTTATTTGACCAGCGTTATTTTATAAGATACGGTAATACAGCACAATGATAACGTCAAAATTCATAGTGTCATTTAGAAAAAATAAACGTAACAATAATTACCCCATTCCCCCGCATCTTCCACCCCTAAAAACCTAATTGGTTTTTTCAATAACAAAAAATTGAAATGAATAATTTAACTGAAAAATTATCAACCGCCCTAAGTCAGCTAAACGAATTGCAGACAAAATTTTCGCCGCTAGGTGAACATATCGAACAACTTAATCAAAAAGTTGAATCACTCGCAAAGTATGCGTCCGAACTTGTAAACGAAGTCGTCGAAATTCAGACGATAACAAACGGGTACTCAAATACTTTCAACGCTATCGCAAATATTCTCGACGAACTAAAAACCGAAAGCGAACAAATAAATCACGACGCTAAAGAAAACGAAATTCTACGCGAATCAATGACCTCAATGTTCGGCGAAGCTTTCAATGTCGTTTCAAAATTTATCGATACCGCTAAACATATCGGAATTATCGATAAAAATCACGCCGACCAAATCCTCGCAGGAAATGCAATAATTAACGTAACAGAAAATCAATCGACCGAATCCTCAAACCTAAACGATTCCGAATCAACTCCGCAAATTTCAACACAAGCCGAAAACGACGACGAAATTATCGAATCGGAAAATATCGCAGAAACTAATAATAATGTCGTCGATTCGACAGATAACGTAGCAACAAACGAATTCTCAAATACAATCGATCAAACAGAACTCACGCCGGAAACCGATCCCATAGCAAACAATCCTTTAACCGCAATCGAGATGGCTTCACAACTTGATCTCCAACCGTTACAATTCTCCTCAACTGAAACTACAACAAACGAATTAACAAACGACGCAACTCCGAAAAATCAAGAATCAGAAACCAACTCCGAAGAATCGCTCGAAGCAATTCTTGACGATATTAGTCAACCGCTCTCAACTGTGTAGATTGGGAGTTGTAGTAGCTGAGTAGAGAATTTTATATTTAATTACTCATGTTACGTATTTGCTAGCCCAGATCAGGTAGGCGACCGTAGGTTCGCAACCTTTCGCCGAAAGGTCGCGTTGCCGAAGGCAACGATAAAATGGATTCGACAATAATTAAAATCATTTCAAATTTACCGTCGGCTAACGCCGACGCGACCTTTCGGCGAAAGGTCGCCTACCTGAGTCGGCGGTCCTCTTTGTCCCTAGTGTTTCCTTTGTTCCTTAAAAAAGAACCGTTTGTTTACGTTCAATGTATAGCTTGACGTTAATTTGGTAGTTGTTACAATCACGATGCTTTGTGCGATTAAAAAATTGATAAATTATGTAGCTAATATTACGAATTTAAATAAAGATGTCTTCTGTACTTCGTATAGGAACTCGCGGCAGCATGTTGGCGCGTTGGCAATCGGATTTTTGTTTGGAACGTCTTAAATCGATAGGCGTTTCTGCTGAAATTGTCGTAATTCAGACAAGCGGCGATCAAATTCAAAATAGCTCAATTATCGATATTGGCGCACAAGGCGTTTTCACCAAAGAAATTCAACGCGGTTTACTTCGTAACGAAATTGACGTTGCCGTTCATAGCTTAAAAGATTTGCCGACAGATTTTGTCGAAGGTTTAGAATTATCGGTCGTGCTTCGACGAGGAAGTTATTACGACGTTTTTATCGGGTCGAGTTGTAAATCGTTGGAAGAATTGCCGGAAGGTTCGCGAATCGGGACAGGCAGTTTAAGACGGAAAACGCAGATAATAAATCGCTACGGAAACAAATTTAAGATCGAAGAAATTCGCGGCAACGTCGAAACACGATTACATAAACTCGACAACGGAGAATACGACGCAATCATACTCGCCGAAGCCGGTCTGGAACGACTTGGTTTTGCAGACCGAATCGGTTCGATTTTAAAACCGCCGTTTTTTCTACCGGCAGTAGGTCAAGGCGCAATAGGACTCGAAATAAGATCAAACGATCAAGAAACAGAGTCAAAAATCAAACCGCTTTGCGATCCGATTACATTCAAGTCCGTAATCGCAGAACGCGCAATGTTACGAAAATTACAAGGCGGATGTATCGTTCCAATAGGCGCTTTATGCTCGACAACAGATTCAAATTCAAATTTATCGTTGCACGGAAGAATCTTATCGATAAACGGAAAAAAAATGATCGAAAAAATTAAAACAACCCCTTTCAACACCAACGACCCAGAATCGCTAGGAAAAAACGTCGCTGATGAACTTATAGCTCAAGGCGCAAATGAAATCCTACAAGAAATTATCCAATTCCGAAAAAAATTAAAATAATAGAAGGGAATCTCTAAAAATTAATTTTAAACCACAGAGGACACAGAGAACACAGAGAAAATTTTAATTTGAATCAAAACATAATTATGGATTTAAATCAAAATTTAATTTAATTTTTAAAAATATTCTCTCTGTGAACTCTGTGTTCTCTGTGGTTAATAAAAAAACGAGTTTTTAGAAGTTCCCAGAATCATTAGAGACTCAAAAGCTAAAACAAATTTGTAACAGTTCACGTTTTTTTAAAAACCATATTATTTTTTTGGGTAACCGTTCACGTTCAAAAGAAAAAATCCTACGCCTTTTCAGGGCTTAGAAAAATTTTCTCTTGTACGTGAACGGTTACACAAATTTTACGCTGAAATATTATTACCAATTTAATTACGTCTAATGGAGAATAATTATGACCGATTATAGTTTTACGATT
>JAITAZ010000523.1 GCA_031283825.1 Planctomycetaceae bacterium
TCCCTGCGGGACTTTCGGTTTGTGGGGCGTTTACCGGCGGTTACGCTGCGCTACACCGCCGGTTATGCACTTCTCGCCCCTGCGGGGCTAACATAAATTTTCTACTGATATATTACAAAATTCTTTCAATGTATTTTTCTGTTGTTGTGTTAACTGATTGTAATTTCGAGTGGTTTAGCGGTTCCGATCAACCAATTGGCGACGGTTAATTTTTTTAGTGAAGTATCGGCGGTTAAGACCAATTCGTTTTGTGGTTTTAATTCGCGAGTATTGTTATTGATTTGAATTTGGCATGGGATATCGCTTCGGTTTGTCAGTTTGAGCGAACTGTTATTTTTTGTGATTCCGACGCAAGCGTTGAATAATTGTTCGACCCATTTTGGTCTGCCTAGAATCATTCCTGCTGCCCATCCGATTGTGCGATGAGCAAAAAATGCTTCACGGATTGATTCTTCTGTTCGATCTTCGGCGAGAATCAGGGTGATTGGTCGAAGCGGATTTTGGCTGCCGTACATATTCCATTCGGAGACGTGAATATCGCTGGTTGTGATCAAGCTCATATCCATTTCGTTGCACCAATCTGAAACGATTGGATAATACGAGGTTCCGTTGAATATTTCTATACCGTGTAAAAATCCTTTTTGTCTTACGTCGTTATGTTCTGAAGAGAACGACATGGGAACGCCTTTTTCGAGACCGCCGCTTTTGGGCGCGACCCAACCCGGATGATTCCAAAACACAAACGCCCCTTGATTTGCCGCGACTTCTAGCATTTTTTTCCAATTGTTTACTGTTTCGGCGACAGGATTGACGTCTTTCAGGAAAACGGCGTTGAAATGTCCGGGCGGCATGGTTGTTTTTGTAATTTCCGTACCGCGAACGATAATTAGATTCATTTTTTCCGCTTCTGGTTTAGCTATATCGTAAGCGATATTGTGGTCGTCGTTCCGTTCTTTTAATTGAGTTGATTTTCCGCCGAAAAAGGGGCGATATTCAATATGATCGGTGATAGCGATCACATCGAGACCGTTTTCAACTGCTTCGTGAACGCGATCTTTCGGCATAACGTAGCCGTCTGAAAATAGGGTGTGTATATGAAAATCTCCTTTGAGGACTCGAAGGTTTCCAACATTTGGAATAGTAATTTTACGCGGCGTCCGTTTTGGATTTAAGATGTTCCCATTAGACGCGGTGAACAATGGATTTGCTGATTTTGTTACATTTTCCTGACCGAGTACAAAACTCATCGGCAGTGTTGCCGCTGCTCCGAGCAAGGCGGCGTTTTGCAAAAATTCACGTCGTGTTGACATGTAAAAATATGGGGTTAAAGGTGAGTGAGGTTAAAGGTTAAAAGTTAAAGGCTATACAATTCGCAATTTGATTTTCGGAGATTAAAGAGTCTGTTTTCCGTTAGGTAAGCAGACGGTTCTAGTTGAAAATTCAAGAGCGAACAGTTTTATCTCTTGAGTCTCAAATCAACGATTGAGGGATTCAAAAGACAAACAAAAATTTCTCGTATAAAATCTATGCGATTAATTTTTGTATAGGCGAGAATTTTAAGAAAAGAGTTTTAAGAAATTATTAAGATTATGTTAAGATTTCATTAAGTTTTAAATCTTTTTTTCTTAAAAGTTACAAGATAAAATTTACACGTTAGTTAAGTAAAAAATTTGTAACCGTTCACGGTTTTTAAAATTCGGATTTGAATTGCTAAACCCAATGTAGAGACGCAATGCTTTGCGTCTCTATTGGTGATCTTTTGATCGAACAATGAGACGCAAGGCATTGCGTCTCTACATTTGGGAACATCTAAAAACCTCATGTAAAATTTATTTTTATTAGGATCGCGGTCGTCTCGACCGCATATTTAGGCGTTTGTCATGCAGGCGGGACGCCAGCGTTCCTCCTAAAATTAGTTTTTAGAAGTTCCCATTTGTTAATTTGTAACTATTCACGTTTTAATTTTGTGATAAAAAATAAAAAATTCCGTGAACGGTTACAGAATATTTTTGTCCCTTGAGTCTCTCAATCGTTGATTTGAAACAATCTTGTCCCCTAAGTCCCCTTTGTCCCCATCGTCCCCAATGTCCCTCTTAAAATAATATGGTTTTTTAAGGGGACATTGTGAACAAGATAATTTAAAATCTGAGATTAGAGACTCCAAAAATAAAACAAATTTTCTCTTAACAAAAAAGTAATATATCAGTGGAATATTTGTTTTTTTAATTATTATCAAGGCGATGAAAGACGAACCTTATTTTTACCTTATTAAAAAACCAACACTGATAATACGGGGAATTTTAAACGCGGATAATACGGATTTGACGGATATTTGCGGAGAATGCAAATGATGCCTTTGTATGGTAGAAATCAATTATTTTAAGGGGATAAAGGGGGGATGGAAGAAATTATTAAAGACTAACTCAATAATAATTAATAATTAATATTTTACTTAATAATAAATAAACCTAAATAAATAATATAATTTTATTGACACTAAAATCGTCATTGCCATTCTCTGCGAATATCCGTATTCACTAAAAAAATCCGTATTATCCGCGTTTAAAAATTCCCCGTATTATCCGCGTTTAAAAAATTCCGCTGATATATTACAAAATTCCCCTAATTATCCGCGTTTGAAATTCCGCTGAAATATCAACAAAATCAATCGTGAACGATAAGAATAAAAACACTTCTGATAGCAAAGTTATTAAGTCGGACACGGCAGATTCTCTGACTTCGGATTCGTTTTTTATTTCTGTAACGGAAAATAATTCGTCAATCAAATCTCGCAAGAAACGCAAGAATCCGCCGCGTCCGCCGCAAAATATTTTTTCCGACGAGACTGCGCTTTGGCTCATAAATTTGCTCAACGGGAAAAAAAATCAACCTGAATCAATTGAATCTAACGACAAAGAATCGTCCGATAATTTACGTAACGATAATTCTCCAACATCTAACATTCCCAAACGAGACCCGCAAGAATCGCTTGCGGCGGCAATTCGCCAAAAGTGTTTGCCTTGTTTTTGGAGTATGCTTATTCATTTATGCATCCTTATAATACTCGCGATTTTATTTCTGCCGACCAAACAAAACAAAATTATAGAAATTATCGTTACGAAAATTCCCGCCGCCGAAAATATAATTGCCGACATTGCCGGAATCGGTGCAAGTGAATCCAATTCTCAACCGTCGATAACGGCTCCTATAAAAGATGTCCCTATTAACGAACCGCAAACTCCGCCGCCGACTCTAACTGTTAATTCTAATACCAAACCGCTTGAGAATAAACCTACGTTATCTATTTCAACCTCGCGTAGTGTAACTAAACGTAATGAAATGTCTGGCGGCAACGGCAACACGACAACAGATAAGGCAATAATCGCAGCGTTAAATTGGTTGATAAGCGTTCAGAATCCCGATGGTTCGTG
>JAITAZ010000352.1 GCA_031283825.1 Planctomycetaceae bacterium
GCCTTTGATGTTTGTGCGTCTAATTGTTTGCTTAATTCTTGAACTTTTTTCATCAACGATTCAGCTTCCGCCAGCGATTTTACATTTCTTTCGGCTTCTTGAACAGTTTTAGCGGCTTCGTGATTCATTTTTCCCGCCAACGTATCTAGCGCGTCGAAAGTTTTAATTGGACCTAAACCGTCGGCTTCTTTCTGCAACATTTTCAAGTCGCGTTTCAACGACTGCACTTCAACTTGGTCGAGTAATTTTTCTTTGTCGAGAACGTCGAGTTGCGTTGTCAATTTACTGACTTGATCGTCGATATTTAATCGTCTCGGCAATTGATCGGATATAACAGAAACAGGCAACAGAAACGACGTAATCGCAAAAAGAATCGCAGCAAGAAAAAGTCCAATCGTGCGATTCGGTATCCAATAAACTACAGGAATCGCAAGTTCCTTTATCTGCTCCGTCCAATTGCCAATGTCCGTTTCAAACGAACTCATCACGAGTCCTCCGGCGTCGTTTTCTTTGTCGATAATAGAAATTAATTTATCGCTCGAAGGAATCCGACGCAACGCGGAAAACAACGCAATCAACGGCATAACTATCGACACGGGCAATATCCAGAAAAAAATACTCGTATCGTTGAATCCGCTAACACGAAACGCGAGTAATAATGTCCCCCATAAAAATAAAAATATCGCCAAAAGAATTATCGTGCTTTTCCAAAATAATCTGGAAACAAGGCGAAGACGAAATGACGTCAGTATCGTCGCTGGATTCGTTTTACTCATGATTTTAATTTTTGGTTGAAAGTTGAATATAAGTTAAATTTCAAACTACTCGCGATTCAATGTTAGGCAATCTTTCGACAATTTAAATCGCGATAAATTTCAATGTCAATCGTTTATTTGAATAATCGTCAAAAACGTTTGACAAAATTACTCTTTCGCACGATTACGCTAATTTTGCCATAACAATTCAGTTTTATTCTTGCTGATTCGACGTAGTTTTGTCCTTTATATTACCATACGACACTACGTTAATCAACGGAGTGTCGCCAGAATTATTATTTGCGTTTAATGTTGAAATTCTCAATGGACAAAATAAAAATTCTATTGAAATATTACATTCATTTTATTTGTAACCGTTCACGGAATTTTTTATTTTTTATCGAAAAATAAAAACGTGAATAGTTACAAATTAACAATCGTAGAGACGCAATGCCTTGCGTCTCTTGCTACCCCAGATCAGGTAGGCGACCTTTCGCCGAAAGGTCGCGCCGGCGGTAGCCGACGGTAAAGTTGAATTGATTTTAATTATTGTCGAATCCTTTTTATCGTTGCCTTCGGCAACGCGACCTTTCGGCGAAAGGTTGCGAACCTACGGTCGCCTACCTGATCTGGGATTATTTTACTTTGAGGGATTATCTAATGGGAAGCATAAAAAGCCGAATAGTGCGAACTCAAAAAATAAAACAAAGATGCTCTACCGAATAATTACCTTCGTTTTGTTTTTAGAAATTTTTCCTGTTTTTGTTTCTGTATCTGTTTCTGCATTTTTCTTTGAATTTGTTTTTGTTTCTGCTTGTGTTTTCGATTAGACTTTCTTTGCCAATGACCTCTCAACATCACTACAATTTCTCGTCCTCCCATTAGTCTTAGTGTCAACGCATAAACAATCGCTCCCGTAATTCCGCCAACGCTAATATAAACTATATCCGAAATCGATCCCTGAATCGGCACTAAATTTACCACCGATAACACAACACCAATCATCGCCGCCGTTGCAATAATCGAACGCGCGAAACATTTACTCACACCGCGTAAATCAATATATCCATGCTTCCTAATAAGAACAATAAACAAAATAATAGTCTGAATACACGCGGAAATACTCGTCGCTATCGCAAATGCCGCCTCATGCAAATTCCATATCAACGCTAAATCCAAAATTAAATTTATCACGACGCCAATCACCCCGACCCTAAAAGGCGTACTTATGTCTTCAAGCAAATAAAACGCCCTCACAATCACCGGCGTTAAACAAAACGACCACACGCCAAGTCCAAACCAAAAAATCATGTCCGCAGTTCTAAACATATCGTCCGGCGTAAACGCGCCGCGCTGAAAAAGCAAATGAGAAATCCGCTCCGACATAATCATCAGACCCGCCGACGAAGGAATCGCAAACGCTGTTAAAATCCTAATCCCAATCGATAAGTCCTCGCCGAACATTTTAAAATCTCTACTCGCCGCATGACGACTCAATAACGGATAAATTACCGTCGCTATCGCCATCCCAATCAATCCCTGCGGAAAATCAAAAACCCTCTCGCTATAATAAATCGACGAGGTTGCGCCAATACGAAGCGGATAAACCGCCAATCCGCCAAGCCACCGCATCGAATCGCCAACATGACCAGAAAAAAACCACGCAACACCAATCGCAACCAATATGTTAATCTGCAACGACGCTAACCCAAATATTTGAGGTAAAAAATCACGAAAAATCAATCGTAAATCAATCCGAACATCACGCAAACCAAAATCAAAACAAAACCCCAACCGACACAAAAACGGATAATGAATAAATAACTGAATCACACCCGCAATCAAAATACAACTCGTCAAAATATAACACTGAATCGCCGGCTCGCTAGAATAATTCGGCGCAATAATCAATATTCCAAATAACCAAATAATATTCAAAATCGACGGTATCATCGCCGGTATAGAAAACTTCTCTAACGTCTGCAACGCCGCAGACGCAATCGCCGCCATACAAATCAAAATCAAATACGGCAACATCAACGCGACTAAATGCGAGATCAAATAAACCTTACTCTCCATAGAAAAAAAAGTAAATCCGATATAACACAAAATCTCGCCCGCAACAACAAAAATCGTTAGAAAAATAAAAACCGCTCCAAGCATTACAGATAATAAATTCCATGCCTTCTTCCTATCTTCACGCCAAATTTTACCGAACACCGGAATGAAACTAACGCTAATCGTTCCATCGCCAAACAACTTCCTCGCCATGTCCGGCAAACGAAACGCAACGACAAAAGAATCCATAACCCCGCCAACAGACATCCCAAACGTTGCCGCTGTCGCCATGTCCCGCAACATCCCAAGCAAACGGCTAACCATCGTACAAAGTCCGACAAAAAGCGTCCCGCGCAATAACTTTTTGCGGTTTCTTAAACTACTCGCGTTTGAATTTTCATCAACCTTCATCAACTCGCCCTTCGGTAACGACCGCAATCCCTCGCGCGTAAAATCACTCGCCCCAAAGCGCTCGCAATTTATTTCAGATTCAGCTCGTTTCACTCGTAACGATTAAAAAAACAGTAATGAATCGGTATTTCACACGTCAAAAAAAAGATTTGACGATTACGTAAAAAATATCAAAAATCAACCCAAAAAAATGTTAAGACTAAACGATCACATAAAACATACATGATAACAATTGTTTTTTTGTTGTCAATTTATCAAACTTGTAAAAGAAAAAAATATCAATCACCGATACATAAACGCATAGACATTTTTCCAACCGAAAAATCGTTCAAATAAACAAAATAACAGCAATTTAGCCGGTCGCATTTAATCGCAAAAAAATAATTATTACCGATAATAACGATTATTACGCCTTTATCGATTCGCACAATAAATTTCAACAATACAAGCCAGTTTAAAATAGAATAAATTTGTCGATTATGCGCGTTAAAACGATTATTTCGTCAACGCTAAAATAAAAATTAACAATATACGTTTAAATCGTAATTAACAGTAAATGGCAGATAGAACAATTCACTCAATTAACACTCTCGCCGATTTGAAAAACTACGTTTACCAAACGCTGTGTAACGACCACGAACTGTTGATGAACGCCTTTCCGACATCAGAGTCGATACTCAAACGCGGCAATTCCAAATCATGCGGAGTTATGTTTTGCCTGCACGGACCAAGAGCCGTAAAATATAGCGCAATCTGGGAAAAAGAAAAAGGTCGCGTTCTGTTTTACGGTCCAAGCGGGAAACGATACTGCCAGGTCGAACTAAAAGGAAAAGAAATCGAATTTGAACTCATTCAATAAACGTCAACCAAAATTCACATTAAGATACAAAGATAAATTTTCCGATAAATAAAAATTGTAACCGTTCACTGTTTTTTAAATTCGGATTTGAATTGCTAAACCCAATGTAGAGACGCAATGCTTTGCGTCTCTATCGGATCTTTTGATCGAATTTAGGCTAAGACAACAATGAGACGCAAGGCATTGCGTCTCTACAATTATTAATTTGTAAATATTCACGTTTTAATTTTTCGATAAAAAAATTCCGTGAACGGTTACTAAAAATTAAACTATCAAAAAATTCAGAAAAAATAACAACTCAATTTTACGACAAAAAAAATTAGTTGGTTGCGAATACCATTTTGAAATATAAAAAAGCAGCGTAATTTTTAAGAGGTGTATTATGCTTGTACTCTCGCGCAAAGAGGGAGAACGAATTAGAATCGGAGACGACATATATGTAACAATTGTACATGCCGCAAAGGATAGAGTACGAATCGGAATCGACGCGCCGCTCAACACGGTTATTCTTCGAGACGAACTCGCTCAAAATTCCAACGCCGCCGATTCAGACGTAAATAATAACTTGGAAAAAATTACAAGCTCAAAAAAAATCTTGCACAACGAATATCAAACTGTAACTAGTTGACGACATAATTGAATAATTGACAAATTTTTATTGAACCGCAATTTTTTAAGAGACATAAAAAGCGTCTATTAAAAGGAAATAATCAGATGCAAGATCGAACTCCTTATCAGGACAAAATAATCAAACGTTATTATGAGAATCGCGATGATATTATGACAGATAAACTCTCGATGTTAATAACGGATCTTTATCTTGCTGAAGGTAAAAAACGTCAACAACTTTGGAAACGAATCGCTACGGCGTTGTCGAATCTTAAAGTTCCTCAATCTCAAATAGATCATCTAGTCGAACAAGACAATCCATCATTGCTTACCAAGTATATCGAAAAAAGATAAACCAATCATTCTACTGAATAATTACAAATTATTTGTTATTTGCAAATTATCGTTTGTATTTTCCGCCTGATATTACATAATTCCGAATTTAACGGTTACATTTTATTTAATGTTTCTTGAAATAACTGTTCGTTGGTCAGAAATTTTATTTGGATAATTAAGGCGGCAAACGGGATTTTTTTGAAAGAATCTAAAATCTTTACCTGATTTTCAGACCTCAATATTTGATCTATTTTTACGAAATCTTTCATCGTGCAAAGTATCAAATCAACTTTTAACGATTCGGCTTTTTGAATAATCTCAATGATATTTTCTCGCGAATATTCATAATGATCCGGATATTGCTCGAAATGAATTTGATCGCCAAAATTATTATGCAAAATCGAATAAAACGACGCCGGATTGCCAATTCCACAAAACGCAAAAATTCTTTTTCCGCCAATTTCGTTAACGTCAGACTCTTTGCCGTTAAAAAATAAAATCTTTTTTGGTTCGTGAATGACTTCTGCATAAATTGCTCTCGACGCAATTTTACGAATCGTTTTTGCAATTCGATTCCGTTCCTCCGCTGAAATACAATTTGCCTTTGAAAGTAAAATTACATCTGCACGACTTAATCCCGTCAACGATTCCCTTAATCGACCGCGCGGAAAAATATGTCCATAGCCAAACGGCTCCATTGCGTCGAGTAAAACAATTTCAAAATCTCGCCCTAATCGCCGATGTTGCATTCCGTCGTCCAAAATCACGATATCAACGCCGCCCCTCGACGATTCAGAAGACACAAATCGCAAAAGCTCGCGAATCGCAACAACGCGATCTTTATTTTGAAAATGATAAACGTCCGGCAATCGAAACGCTAACTCAAGATACTCGTCGTTGGCATTAGCAATTCTATTGAATCCATTGATTTCATTGACTATTAATTCGTCATCGGCGTTGATGGAATTATTCGCATTTTGTCGTCTATAGCCTCTGCTTATTATGGCGGGTCGAAGCCCTTGACTTATAAAATACTCGCAAAGCCACGCAACCATCGGCGATTTTCCCGTGCCGCCGAGCGTAATATTGCCAACAGAAATTACAGGAATATCTACCTTGTGAATTTTCAGTATTCTAAAATCGTATAAGAAATTCCTAATTGACGTAACAATCCAGTAAATTATCGAGACGCCAAATAAAAATATGCGCAAAAAACTAACGCCGATTCCGCGTTTTTCGCCGCTAACTAATTGTCGAAACCACTCTTCTCTCATAAAACAACTTGGCGAATTAAGAAATTAAAAAAAATATGAAAATTAAAAAACAACAAACGAAGTATAAATTTCTTGTAACCGTTCACGGTTTTTAAATTCGGAATAACCCCAGATCAGGTAGGCGACCGTAGGTTCGCAACCTTTCGCCGAAAGGTCGCGTCGGCGTTAGCCGACGGTAAAGTTGAATTGATTTTAATTATTGTCGAATCCATTTTATCGTTGCCTTCGGCA
>JAITAZ010000353.1 GCA_031283825.1 Planctomycetaceae bacterium
GAGTCCCGAGAGATGAATGCAAATAATAAAACAAAGAACAAAGAAAATATTCCAGAAAACAATACGAAATATCGTAACGAAAATAATTCAAAAAATAAAACAGACAATAATAATCCAGCTGTTATCGCCGTAAAAATTATCTTGGCTAATCCGCGATTTTTTAATCGTGCAAGAATCTTGCCAATGCTAATAGAATTATCGACATTTTGAATGTCAACAGCAAGAAGTACAAATTTTTGATAAAAATCGCTTCTATAGTTCACCCCCCCCCCCCAATCTTAACATGGGGAGAAGGTATTTAAAAAGACTCGAGGGCATGACGCTAAAATTTTGTAAATTGATTTTAATGTTTAGTAAATTTCATTCGGTTAAAAAACAGGACATTTCATATTTCGACTTTACGACACGAAATTAAATTGTCCTTAAAAAAACGTTAATTGAATATTTGCTTATCGGCAGATTTAATTAACCTATTTATAAATTATAAATCAATTTTGCATAAAACCGAAAATAACTCATAAAAGGATTCAGCAGAAAATAACAAATATTCCACCATTACGCCACACGCGGATTATCGGGGAATTTTAACTTACGGTTTAGAAATTTTTTAATTATTTTTCGTAAAAGATAAATAGGAATTTTTGCTTTATTTTTTTGATCGGTAACAAATGGTTGTTTTTTTGGGGGGACTTAGGGGACATTGGGGACGCTGGGGACACAGGGGACGTTCTTGTTTGAGATCTGGGATTGATGGCTCGGCGGGGGACAGAATTTAAAGAAAAAAATTTCTCTTTGTTAAAAGCTATTGTTTTCTGTTGAGTCGTTAATCTTGGTTTTTAAAAAAACCGTGAACGGTTACGTTTTTTTTAAGGGGACAAAGGGGAACGTTTGGGTTGAAAATCTGTTTGAAACGACTCAAAAGCGGTTTCTTTTGAGTCAATAATCTCCCGCCGATTTCAAACAACAATGTCTCTTTTGTCCCCTAAAAAAAACCATTTGTTCCGTTCAAAACGTACCAAAATTTTCACTGAAATATTACTTGTTTTTTTTCGACGAATTAGGCGAATATAAAAATATTTCTATATTATTAAATTCAAAATCATATCGTTTTTTTCCGAATCTCTTTTGATAGTCTGCACGATTGTAAAGCAAATGCCTAACAACTTCATCCGGCGTATGACGATCAAAAACTATCGGAATCCACACGCGTCCCGCATAATCCTTATTCTGATCAACTAATCTCTCCAACAAATCAACGCCCCTCTCATAACGCTGAACCTTCGGCTCAAGCTCAGGAATATAACGATTCGCATCAAGCGGAAAACAAATAATACAATCGCCCTCCTGCCAATGTTCCCGAATATATCCATAAGCAGATCGCCAATCAAATCGTCCGCCATCCTGATAATAACTCGCAATCGCAGGTATATTAAAAAATAAAATAAAAATAAGCCAAATCACCGCAAAAACTCGACCATAATAAATCTTCGATTGAATAATCAACCTAAAAATCCAATCAATAAATAACGCTAAAATTACAAAAAAAGGAAAACAAAAAAGAAAACTATAATGACTAATATACGTTATCACAAAAGGAAGAAATACAATCGACACCCCACAAAATAAAACACAAATCAACCAATATAAATATCCAACACGTCGAAAATTAAACAATACAAACAAAAACGCCGGAACAAAAAACATCGATAACGACCAACCAAAATTAAACATAAACCCAACAACCGCATTTATCGACGAAACGCCAGACGTCTGAAAATTATTCCACGACCTCGCAAGAGGCATAACATGAAATACCGCTATCAACAATAAAATAATCGACCAAAATACTAAAATAAAATCAACACAACCAAACGAAAAATTTCTCCACGCAAAATTCTTGCCCATAAAATTCTTTGACGCATCTTTCTGATTAGACTTTTTCGTTACAAAAAATTCAAATAATATACCAATTATTAAAAATCCCCAGATCAATCCAGCCAACGAATGCGTCAATACCATCAGAATCGCCATTACGCCCATCACTATCGCCACAACCACAGAACGCTTAACAACAAGATGTCCGCCCAAAAGCAATACAACCGATATACAAAGAAACGCTTGACTATAAAATCTGTTGTTCTGACTCTGCAAAATATGCATCGGACACAAAAGAATCAATAGCGCAAGAATCAAACTCGCCGAACCGCCAAACAACGAATACGATAACAAAAATATTATTCCAACACCAAACGATCCCATCACCGCCGGAAATACCCTAGAACCAAACTCGTCATCGCCAAAAATTTTATAATTCAACCAATGAACAAAATAAGCCGCAATAATCATCTTCGGCAATCGCGTAAATTGCGTCTCGCCCTCGCCATGACTAGAACTAAACATATACACCGGAATCGATTGACCATCAAAAAAATATCGCGTCTCCATCGTCGTATAATTCTCGTCAAAACCATGAGACCACAACCCAAGATTATAAAAACGCAACACGCCAGAAAAAATAATCAATACCACAAACAACACAAATCGAAACCATCGATTAGAAAAATAATCTGCTTCAATAGAATTAGACATAGAATTAGACATCGTACCTTTTTAAACATTATGGAATCTCAAAAAAACAACTTTGTAATTTTTCAATAGAATTTTTTTTACAATACTTTATCAGTCCGCAAAGACGACATCATGAAATTAATTTATCGTTACAATAATTCATAATGTCGTTTCTGCACGGCGTCATAAATATTCCAATGAAATTTACAAAAAATAAGTCTTTATAAATACCCTTGATAATAAAAATTATTACAACTCACAAACGACAACAGAAACTTACTAAT
The DNA here is from genome assembly GCA_031283825.1 of Planctomycetaceae bacterium. Classification (GTDB taxonomy): domain Bacteria; phylum Planctomycetota; class Planctomycetia; order Pirellulales; family Thermoguttaceae; genus WRKP01. The sequence continues at coordinate 2,853 of JAITAZ010000353.1, forward strand.
TCGGCAGTTTCGGCTTGTCGTTTTTTTCCATTTTTCCGAAACGGTCTAGTATGCCGTTTACAAACGACGCCGAATCCTTACCGCTAAATTTTTTCGCTAACTCTATCGCCTCATTTATTACAACCGATAACGGAGTGTCCATGTAAAAAATTTCATACGTTGCCAAACGCAAAATATTACGATCAATCGACGTCATTCTTTCCAACGACCAATTACGCGCAACTTGACGTAACTTCGTATCTATTTCTTTTCGTTTTTCTTCTACGCCGTCAATAAGTTGCCGCGTGAATTTATAAATTTTGTCATGCTCCGGCAATTCAGATTCTAAAAATTCGTCTATCAACTCCCGACGCGAATCGGGATTCATGTCGTTCTGATACAACACCTGAAACGCAACCGTCCTCGCAAGAATACGATTCCCAAATTTACTACCGACATAATCCGAAATATTATTTATCGTTTCCATAATCAATTTCTGCAATCAATACAACTCGCCATATCTCCACAATGAAATTCGTCGATCAAAAAAGCTATTTCGTTAAAAAAAATCTACTTGCCGACAAAGAAACAAACAACGACTCTAACCCAAATTTCAAGTGCAAACGCTCAAACGCAAATCACAAGAAGTATATCCTGATATGAAATCCCCGCAAGCAGAGCTATTCAAAAAAAGAATTGCCCGAAGTTCGCTTGTCAAACCGCTTTTTTATGATACTTTAATTTACGCAACGTCTCAGCAACATTATTCGGATTGACGTTGCAGCTTTTGTACAAACAAAATTTTAAATTTTTCACACTTGAATTTTCGGATAGAACCGCTGATTATTCTCAAAAAACAGACTTTCCCGCTTTTGAGTCGCCGAAAAATCATAGTACGGGTTGTATATCAAAAAAATAAGGCGAAAATAATGAAATTATCCGATAAAAGATCAAGTCAAAACGTGTCGGAATCAAAAGACCTGTCGAAAACGCAAGTCAAAGACATTTTAAAATTGTTTCCGAAATTTTATCAACACGACCAGTTTTGCAAAGACGTATTTTTAGAATTGTTCTTTGTGATAGAAATATTGCGATCAATTTTAAGCAAGTCAATTTTACAAGAACTCGACATCGATAAAATGGAAATCGATAATTCATTGCTTATCGACGAGGATTTTCGTAACAATTTTATCGACGTTATTTATCGAATTCCAATCAAAGACAGCAATCAATACGCTTACTTGATAATCGACTTTAAATCAACCAACGACTTCGGCACAATATTTCAACTGCTACGATATTCCTACAATAAATGGCGAAAGATTTGGGAAAAAAGAGTCGAAACAGGACAACTTTTACTGCCTTGCATTATGGCGTTGATATTTCACTGCGGAGAGAGTAAATTTACGTCTCCGCAAAACGTATCAGAACTTGTTGATCTTCCGAAAAGCTCGAAATTACGACGACTAGCGATTAACTTTCATTCGTCGTTGTATGATTTGAATACCAAATCGTCAAGACGATTGCCAAAAGTTCCGTTAGTCAACATGTTTTTTCGCACGTTACAAATTGCAAGAAGTAAAAAAGTAAACGAACAATCTATAGCATTGTTTGACAAATTTAAGGATCGTTTAATAAACGATAATTTACTGTCGCGGATGTGGGACAAGTGTGTATATTATTTGTACACCAGCGCCAAATATTTTACGCTTGAAACATATCAGCGACTAATCAATTTAACCAAAGAATTAGGAGTAAAAATTATGTCCCCATCCGCCGCAGAAACTTACTACAGCCAAGCCACAACCATAGCTACAGTTAAAGGTAAAGCTGAAGGTATTGCCGAAGGTAAAGTTGAAGGTAAAGTTGAAGGTAAAGTTGAATTAATAATTAGAACATTAACGCGACGTATTGAAGAACCGTCGTTAAGGTTGAAAAAAAGGATTATGCGGATTCAATCTGAATCTAAGCTCAACGAGCTTTTTGATTTTGCTCTTGAATGCGTATCGCTTGGAGAATTTGAGACGGCGTTGAATTGATATACTTGGAACAGTAACAAATGGTTCTTTTTTTATTGGACAAATGAGACCTCGTTGTTTGAAATCGGCGGAGATTAACGACTCAAAAGAAATCGCTTTTGAGTCGTTTCAAACAGATTTTCAACCAAAACGTCCCATTCGTCCCCAATGTCTCATTCGTCCCCTTAAAAAAAACAGCGAGTAAATCGGGAATCTCTAAAAACTCAAATTTTATTGACTCATGTTACGCACTTGTTGCCCCAGATCAGGTAGGCGACCGTAGGTTCGTAACCTTTCGGCGAAAGGTCGCCTACCTGATCTGTGATCAACCTGATCAATAAACGCCTACGGAATAGTTACAATATTTTAAAACCGTGAACGCTTACCAAAAAAATATCGCATACTGACGGACAAATACTGCGTAACATGAGTAAACTAAATTCCATCTGCTTTTTTTGCAACTCCGTAATAAGTTATTGAACATTTGGGTCCAATGTTTACAAAAGATTCGCCTAAAATTTGATCGTTTGATGTCGCCCATGATTCTGCTTCGTCTGTTAATTGAGTTAAGATCGTTTCGAATCGTTTTCTATAATATTCTAATGTAATTTTGTCTAGACGCGGCGGCACCATAATCGGAGGAGACGTAATCACTCGACCTCGTGAAAACGGACGCGGTAAAACAAATTTGTCCCAGCTGTTAAATCTCCATGCGTTGTCATATCCAAAACCATAAAGCACTATCGGCAATTGCAACTTCGACGCTAAATAAATCGCACCCGAAGACATCGTTCTACGAGGACCTTGCGGTCCATCCGGCGTAATCGCAATCACATCGCGATCTTTTAACGACATCATTTGTCTAATCGCCGAAACGCCGCCATGCGTGGTCGAACCACGAACCGCGTCCATGCCAAAATATCTAGCAATACTTACAACAAGCTCCGCATCCAAATGACGACTAATCAACATCGTCGCTCCACAATTACGACGCAAAAAAAGCGGACTCAAAATATGCTCATGCCAGAATAAACAAATATACTTCCGCCTCTCAACACTCGCGTCAACTACCGGATCATAATAAGCCCACTTGTAATCAATCGTGCTAATAAGATTACGCAACAATAACGAACAAGAAAATCCTACAAACTTCCAAAGAAATTTATTACCCGATAAACCTTTTAACCACATCGATAAATAAACCCTTATTTGCTAGGAAAAAAATTTGGTATGCGGAATTAAATTTGATGAAAAAATATCACAATGAAAATTTGTTTTATCTCTTGAGTTTCTAATCCTAGATTTTAAGGCGATTTGTCCCCAATGTCCCCTCTGTCCTCAAAGTCCCCCTTGTCCCCTTAAAAAAAATATCATTGACTTTATTCTCTTTCAGGAACTTTTTCTAAAAATATTTCAAATTGGACA